>JAGYKU010000020.1 GCA_018401455.1 Flavobacteriales bacterium | reverse complement strand
TTTTTTGCTTTCATTTTCTTTGCAACGAACTCCATACCGAAAATCAAAATCAAACCAGCCAAAGCAAAAAACAAAGCATTGAGCGTTTGAGGATCTCCAGAAAATTCAGATGGTAAAATATTTTCTTGTACCAAAGGAACAATTTTCTCATTTGCCTCACCTTTATGTTTTATATACTCTTTCAAAGTGATTTTCCAAGGCCATAGCTTATTCAAAGAACCGATTAAAAATCCAGTGAGCACAGCAATCGTAATGCTTTCATGTTTTTTGAAGAGCCATTTCAAAACTCTAGAAAAAGACAGTAAACCAATCAAACACCCGCCAGCAAAAGCAGCTATAGTCAATAATTTCTTATCTGAAATGGCAGTCATCACAGTTTCGTAAGACCCAAGAATCAATAAAATAAAACTTCCTGAGATTCCAGGCAGAATCATAGCACAAATAGCAATCATCCCAGAGACAAATACAAACCATGTAGCATCTGTTTGCCCCAAAGGTGGTAAAATAGTTATCCAAAAAGCAAACACAGCGCCTAAAATCAATCCAACTAATGTTTTTAAGTTCCACTCTTTAATTTGCTTTCCTACGTAAACTACTGATGCAGCCACCAATCCTAAAAAGAAACTCCAAAGCGAAATAGCGTGATGTTCCATCAGAAAAGTAATCAACTTGGCTAATGAAAGAATACTTATGGCAATTCCGAGAAACAACGCCACAATAAAATTTCCATTGATATGCTTCCAAAAAGATGCAATACCTTCAGACTTTAATTTCTTTAAGGCTTCAATATTCACACTACTTATAGTGGTCAAAAGCTCTTCATAAATCCCAGTGATGAATGCTATAGTTCCTCCAGATACACCAGGCACTACATCAGCGGCCCCCATTCCCAAACCTTTAATTGTGATTAAACTATAATCTTTAAAAGACTTTTCTTTTTTCATTAAACACCTTTTTCTTTGAGTAAATTGGCTCCGCCATCCAAACTATAAAAGTTATGATGTCCTTTAGTTTTTATCAATTTCACCATATTTAGCGAACGGTTTCCGCTTTGACAAAACAAAATATAATTGTTATTTTCAGAAAAGTTTTTAATTTCCTCCATCAAAATACCCATTGGACAGAACAAAGTATTTTCAATCATACAGTTTACCCTTTCGTATTCTTCTCTAATATCGACTAAAATGGGATTTTCAACTGTGTTTATAGTTTCAAAAGTAATTGTCATATCACTGCTGTTTTGCTGCTTCTACAATGTTTTCTGGTAAATAATTAAAGAAAGTATCTCCTCTTAAACCAATTCTCAAGCACTCCAAAGGAATCATATCATTGTGCGCGATATTTCCAAGATTAACGTTAGGTCCAAACAAATTAATAAACCAAACTTGTTGATTTTTAACAGGTGCTTCCCATAGTATATTTTCTGGTTTTACTTTCGCTTTGATTTTGTTTACCAACATGGTATGTGGCTTTCCATTTGGTCTGAAAATTCCCACAGAACCGCTTTCTCTTCCTTCTGCGATTACTTTCCAAGATCCTGCCTCCAACTCGTTGGTCATCATTTTTACCCATTTTGCTGGACTTATAATGATTCCCGCTTCTTTAGAGCCTACTTCACTCAAAACGGTGTAATCTTTACTGAATTTATGAATCAATTCGCATTTTTCATCGTGAGGAATAATGATAGAACCATCGGAAACTTCTAAGGTATCCATTCCTACTTCATCTACTAGTTTTCTGAAATCAGACATTTTTTTTCTTACGTAAAACGCTTCAAATAAAGTACCTCCAAAATAGGTTTTGATGCCTGCATCTTGGTACAACTTTATTTTTTCTTTTAATTTAGTGGTAACATACGAAGTTCCAAAACCAAATTTTACCAAATCTGTTAAATGACCAGAAGTTTCAATAAAATCTTCAACCTCTCTAATGCTCAAACCCTTATCCATCATCATTGTGACACCTTGCTTACGAGGTTTCTCGTCTCTTTTGGGTATGTGTGTTAATTTAAAATTCATTTAGTTATATATAATTTATAAATCTTTATTTTTATTTATCAATTCCATAATCGCAGCATTATCGGTATAATTAGGATAATACTCATAGAATTTAGTGATGTCTTTTCCGAATTTATTCAAGCCTTTTTTCAACAAACTCAATCCAAGTAAATCATTTTTGGCATCAAAACTCACTGCTGTCATCTTAAAAAATAGTTCTGTAGATTGTGTCAACTCAAATCCTTTTTCAAGAATATCAATTGCAGCATCAAACTCTTCCATATCTCCTAGTAGCGCTCCGTAATTGAACCAAGTATCTACATCAGAAGGTTCTATTTTTATAATCGATTCATATATTGCTATTGCTTTGTCATATTCTTTTAAATCCTCATAAATTTCTGCTTTTACACTCAAATAATCAATATTAGTTGCATCTAACTTAATTGCTTTATTGATATGCTTTAAGGATTTTTCAAATTGTTCTTTTATTTTGTAAACCACAGCCATTCCTACCCAAGCATCAGGATAGTTTTTGTCCAACTCGATACTTTTCTCATAATAAGTCAACGCTTTATCGTACTGCTCCATTTTCTCGTAGCACTCTCCTATTGAGCAATATACGAAAGTATGTGGTTGTTCCAATCCAAAAGTTTCGTTCAAAACCAAAATAGCTTTTTCGTATTCTTTTTTCTGAATGAATCCATTCGCTTTTCCATAATAAGCTGCTGGAAAAAACTCATTGATAATGATACTGTAATCAAAAGCAAAAATGGCTTCATCAAACATTTCTTTTTTCATGTATGAATTGGCCAAGTTGAACCATCCAATATAAGAATAAGGATGTAAATCTAAGTATTCATTGAAAAACTTGATAGCCTCTTCGTCTCTTTCTAACTCACTGTAGCACAAACCAATTTCAAACATGGCTGTTTCATTATTGGGATTCTCTTCAATAATTTTTATAAAATATTTAAGTGAAGCATCAAACTGTCTTAAATTCTGATATTCAAAAGCAATATCAAACAAAACCTCTTCTTTTTCTTCTTCAGTTACGTAAACCAATGCTTTTTCGTAGTAATAAATCGCTTCTTTGGGACTTTTTAATCTGGAATACATACTTCCGATGGCAGTAAAAACTTCAGAATTGCAAGGATTAAAAGAAACAGCTTTCTGCAACGTTTCCAAAGCTTTTCTCGATTGATCTAAATCAAGATATATTTCGCTTTTGAGAATCATCAAAGTGGCTTCATTAGCGTGTTGGTTCAATCCAAACTCACATGCTTCTAGTCCAGCCTCCAAGTCATCATCTTCCATGTAGTATTCTACTATTTCAACAATTTCTTCAACATCAAAATAGGCAGTGCCATTTTCAGCGAGCATTTGTTCATACTTATTGATAGCTGAAAAACCTAAATCTTCATTTTCATCTTCTTCGTCATCAAAACTTTCTCTCATATTTTCACTCCATTTTTAGTTGGAATACACAAAAGTAATAACTTTAAAGCGATTTTCACTCACTTAAGATGGTTACATTTTAACAATTATTTTTTGATGTGAACAATTTGGGGAGAAATTTCTGCTTGTTATTTGGCTATTTAAAATAAACTGTCCCCTTAAAATGTGCTACAACTTTTTTGTTTTGATTGGAAATTTCCACTTGATATGTGCCAATTTTATTGGATTTACTTATTTCTATAGCTATGGCAGTTAATTCATCTATCACTTTCACAGGATATAAATGAGAAATGGAAGTTTCGATAGATAAGGCAATATTTCCATAAGAATTAGAAGCAAAAGCCAAAGCAGAATCTGCCAAGGCATAAGTGATGCCGCCATGAGCTATCTGAAAACCATTTACCATTTCTTCTCTCACAATCATTTTGAGTTTTGAATACCCTAAGGAGACTTCCATCACTTCGATGCCCAACCATTGGCTAAAAGCATCTTTGTCCATCATCGTTTTTGTAATTTCTTCTGGTGTCATCATCATTTTTAATTTTTATATTGCTTGTAAATATACCCAATGATCATTCTCTTTGACAAATTTGGAGGTTTCATGCAAAGCTCTATTCATAAATTTTTCCATGTAAAATGCAGTAAATGATACTATTCCTTCGTTGTCATTTTCCAATCCTTGTTGGGTTTCATGCACTTCCAATCTGATCCATTTTACCGACATTGCCCAATGTACCAAATCATGTTTGAGCGTTGGTGTATGTTTTGAAGAATGCCAACTTTGAATTAAAAAATCGCCATTTGCTTTTACAAAAGCACTGTATCTTGCTCGCATCAATTGTTCAGCAGTTTTTGCTTTTTTGATATCTTGATGCACTAAATGACAACATTCCAAATACGTTAGATCGTTTCCACAAGGACAATTTTCATTTTTCATGTATTGTTGTTTAAAATGTTAATAACGTATTTTTGAATAGTTAAATCTCACTTACATTAATTTTAACTTTGCAAAACTAATTGAGTTTGAACAAATGACCCAAGAAAAAGCATTACTATTACTAAAATCTGGAAAAAATATTTTCTTAACAGGTTCTGCTGGTACTGGAAAAACCTATGTGCTTAATCAATTTATTCAACATCTCAAAGATGCTAAACTTAAAGTTGCCATTACTGCTTCTACAGGTATTGCAGCGACACATATACAAGGCGTTACAATTCATTCTTGGTCTGGAATTGGTGTAAAACAAAAACTTACGCTAAAGGATTTATCCAACATCAAAAAGAAGAAATACATTACAAGTCATTTCAAAAAAGTAAAAGTCTTAATCATAGATGAAATATCGATGTTGCACAAAGACCAATTGGATGCCATTCACGATGTATTGTCTCATTGTCTCAACAATACCATGCCTTTTGGCGGTGTTCAAGTGGTTTTGTGCGGAGATTTCTTTCAATTGCCCCCGATTGGAAACAATGGAGAAAAAAGTAGAGATAAATTTGCGTTTATGGCTTCGGCTTGGAGTTATGCTGATTTTAAAATTTGTTACTTAACCCAACAATATCGTCAAGAAAACAACAGCCTTTCAAATATTTTGGATGAAATTAGAAACGGGAATGTTTCTCAAAATTCAATTGCATTACTCAAAAAAGCAGCTCAAACCGAATTTGATGTATCTATTGTTCCAACGAAATTATACACTCACAATGAAGATGTCGATTTTATCAATAATCAACATTTAGCCACTATTCCCAATCTTCCCAAAACTTTCAGAGCCAAAGTAAAAGGCGAACCTTCGATGATAGAAATTTTGAAAAAAACGGTCATCACTTTGGAAGCTTTGCCTCTAAAAATTGGAGCAAGAGTAATGTTTGTAAAAAACAACCCCGAAAAAGGCTACATCAATGGAACTTTGGGAGAAGTAATTGATTTTTCAAGAGAAGATGGTTTCCCAGTTGTTAAAACATTCGACAAAACAGTCATTACTGCAGAACCAGAAGAATGGTCAATACAGGATGATAACGAAAAACCTTTGGCTGTTTATAGACAAATACCTTTAAGATTGGCTTGGGCAATAACGATTCACAAAAGTCAAGGAATGACATTAGACGCTGCGGAATTGGACTTGTCGAGAACCTTTGAAAAAGGTCAAGGATATGTCGCTTTGTCGAGATTGAGAAATTTGGATCATTTGAAATTAATCAATTTTAATGCGACTGCACTTCAAGTAGATGGTTTGGCGTTGAAAGCAGACAAAAGATTTCAAGAGCTTTCGCAAGAACTAGATGATAGAGAAGCAGAAGATTTATTGATGGCTGAGTCCAAAGTTTTTATTCGTTCGAATGGAGGGGTAATTAGGTAATTAGTTAATTGGTTGATTGGTTAATTTGTTGTTTAGTTAATTGGTTGATTTGTTAATTGGTTGTTTAGTTAATTAGTTAATTGGTCTTACTTAAAAACCTTTGTCACATTGACTCATAGATGAAGACCAAAGCGTCTTTGCTTGTGGAGATGTCTAAATACTAAATTCGATAATTGGTTGATTGGTTAATTAATTAATCAACTAAGAACTATTAAACAAAACAACTTGTTAAAACAATCGATAAAAAACCTAAAAAGGTGCATAATTTGAAGATTTTAAAGATTAATGAACATTTTACATTAAAATAATTGTCGAAATACTTTGAATATCAAAAATTATTGTTCTTTTGCAATGTAATTATTTTTAAGTAAAAAAAGTTTTTCTTTTAGAATTAATTACTAAACCATTAAAAGCCAGCGAAGGTTGGTATTATTTATTTATTTTATTATTATTATTATGAACATTTTGTTGCCAGCCTAGAATTATGGCGTAACTAGCGAAGAACTTCAATCAGTTTTTGAAGCGTACGGTGAAGTATCATCTGCAAGAGTAATCACAGACAAAGATTCTGGGAGATCTAAAGGATTTGGTTTTGTTGAAATGCCAAACGAAAGCGAAGCGAAAGCTGCTATTGAAGAATTAAATGATGCTTCTGTAAAAGGAAGAAACATTGTAGTAAAAGTTGCAGAAGACAGACCAGAAAGAAAATCTTTCTAAGTTTTAAAATACAATTACTAGATTAACACACTTATACTCCCCTTTCGATTTAAATATTGAAAGGGATTTTTGTTTTAAATTTCATCCTATAGAAGGAAACAAGTAAGAATATGATAGTAGAAAAGAAATAAACTAAAATTTGACAAAACATTTAAAAATGATTAAAATAAAATAGTCTTTAAGTTTCTTAACATAAAAAGGTATAATTCGATTACAAATCATTAAAACAGGCACCAAAATTTGCTTATATAAGTAAAACTTGCTCCTAAACTTAAATGAAAATAATACAATAAAGGAAAACATAATAGATTGATTACTAATATAATTATTGAAATATTTAAAATAGTTTTTTTTGCTCATTTTTATAAATCAAAAATTTTTAATAATTATATTATAAACCTAGATAGTAGATTATTACTATTTGTATTTAGATAGTTTAATAATTCCCCCCATTTAAATAATTTTCAAATTATCTCATTTTCAAATTATTTAATTATCCCCCCCATACAAAGCAACAACTCCATCAAAATTCTTGCGCCAACTATTACATTGATTTCATCAGAACCTGGAGCCACTTCATTCAAATCGAATCCAATAATGTTTTTATTGCTGTCTGCCAACATTTG
Organism: Flavobacteriales bacterium; assembly: GCA_018401455.1. Classification (GTDB taxonomy): domain Bacteria; phylum Bacteroidota; class Bacteroidia; order Flavobacteriales_D; family Parvicellaceae; genus Parvicella. The sequence continues at coordinate 38,725 of JAGYKU010000020.1, read as the reverse complement.
CAAAAGATAAGTCGCTTGTTCAAAACTCAAACCACCTGGCACTGGCGTTCCTGTATTCGGACACAAAGAAGGCATCAGTCCATCGATATCAAAAGAGATAAAAACATTTTCTGGTAATTTAGCAATAATATCTTCACAGATGACATGCCAATTGGAACCTTTAAACTGTGCAGCTTTCAAATCCCAATCGTAAAATGTAGTGATACGTTCATCAGTATTAATTATTTCCACTTCATCTTCACACAAATCTCTGATACCCACTTGAACTAAGTGTGAGATATTTGGTAATTTTAAAGCGTTGAACATAATAGAAGCGTGAGATTGTTCAAAACCTTCGTAAGCATCTCTCAAATCTGCGTGAGCGTCAATCTGTAATATACCAAATGATTCATATTTTTCACTTAATGCTTCAATCAAACCTAAAGGTGTAGAGTGTTCGCCTCCCAAAACGGCCACTTTTTTGCCTTCATTCAAAAAGTCCAAAGCAGTAGCTTTTAAATTTTGTTTGATTTCATTTTGGAACGTTGCCACTTCTTCCAATACATTGATAAATTTTGGAGAATCTTCTAAAAGATTTCCTTCCGTAAGAAATTCAATATATTCGGAAGTCAAACCACCCAAACGATCACTTTGTGCTTGAATTCTTTCAGAAATAGGTTGCATGAAAATTTTTCTTTCATAAACTTTCTGATAGTGGTGATGGTACAAATCCAACTGTAATGATGCTTCAAGAATAGCACTTGGACCTTCAGAAGTTCCTCTGGAATAAGACGCTGTAGCATCCCAAGGAATTGGAATAATGATAATATCTGCCTCATTTTCTGTAACAGGAAGTCCACAAAAATTACCATTTGGAACACCAATATCGTTTGGATTGAAACTCATTCTATTTATTTTTTATAAATTTGAATACAAATTTTAAAATTATATTTATTGTGGCAATACAATTTAAACTTCTTTTCGCATTTTCGACTGTTATTTTTTCAACTTTGTTGTTGTCTTTAACAACTCCAACACAAAAAATAACCTTAGATAATCCTGCATACAAAATTGCCGTATTGAAATACAACGGTGGTGGAGATTGGTATTCCAACCCTACTTCTGTTCCCAATTTAGTGAAGTTTTGTAATAAATACCTTAAAACCAATATTGATGAAGATGTTCCTTATGTAGAAGTAGGAAGTATCGAGTTGTTCAACTATCCATTAGTACATATGACAGGACACGGAAATGTTGTTTTTAATACACAAGAAGTTGAAAATCTTAGAAAGTATTTAAAATCTGGAGGTTTTCTTCATATTTCTGATAATTATGGAATGGATAAATTTGTAAGAGCAGAAATGGCAAAAGTTTTTCCAGAATTGGAATTTATTGAATTGCCTTTCAATCATCCGATTTATCATCAAACCTATTCCTTTAAAAAAGGTTTACCAAAAATCCACGAACACGACAAAAAAGCACCTCAAGGTTTTGGGTTGATTTATGAAGGGAGATTGGTTTGTTTTTATGACTTCGAATGTGATTTAGGTGATGGTTGGGAAGATCAAGAAGTGCACAACAACAGTCAAGAAACAATCACAAAAGCGCTTCAAATGGGAGCGAACATTGTGCAATTTGTTTTTAATGGAGCAAAAGATATATAACAGGAAAACTAAAAAGAATCTACAGGAATGATATTGAATTTTGCATCTACCATATTACTGTAATCTTGTCCTGCTTCTTCCATTTCTACATCATCTTCTTCATAATGCCAATTGATGGTCAATTTATCTTCTCCTAATTCCGATAGCGTTCTGAAAATATTCAAAAGAATTACAGAAGTACTGGTATTGAAATATTCTAATTTCAAATCAAAAACAGTTTGATCTTTTGGTTTCTGAACATATTCTCTCAACCAATACACTATTGGATTGAAAAAATCTACAGTATTTTCAGGTACACTTACTCCTTCAATTAAAAAATGACCTGTATCATAATTCAATGAAATTAATGGAGTTTTTATCGCTTTCTCAATGTAAATATTGTTCATAGTCCCAAAATTAATTTAATTTTGAATTAATTTAGTTCAAATATGAACATTTTTTATCAAAAACAAAACTTTAAATGAAACTTTTTAAGAATATTAAGTCAATATATGGAATTCAAGCATTAATAGACAAACCATTAAGGAATTCTGAATTAAATACTTTAAATGAGATTCACAATGCATATCTCATAGTGAAAGACGAAAAAATTGCAAGATTTGGAAAAATGGAAAGCAGTACCTTCAATGAAGAAGATTTTTCTGAAATCATAGATTGTAGTGGTAAAATTATTTTACCGACTTATTGTGATTCTCATACTCATTTGGTTTTTGCAACAAGCAGAGAAGAAGAATTTGTGGATAGAATCAACGGATTGAGTTATGAAGAAATTGCTTTAAGAGGAGGTGGAATTTTAAATTCAGCCGCAAAGTTAAAAGACGCAGATGAAAATGTATTGTTTGAGGACGCTGTTAGAAGATTAAAAAGTCTCATTAAACTAGGAACTGGAGCCATTGAAATAAAAAGTGGGTATGGACTTTCTGTAGAAGGCGAAATCAAAATGTTGCGCATCATCAAAAAATTAAAAACTCATTTCAATATTCCGATTAAAGCTACATTTTTGGGGGCGCACGCTTTTCCCAAAGAATATAAAGAAAACAAAGAAGGTTATATTGATTTGATTATTAATGAAATGCTGCCGATTATTGCTAAAGAAAACTTAGCAGACTACATAGATGCATTTTGTGAAGAAAATTATTTTACTGTTGCTCAAACTGAAAAAATTATCAAAGCAGGTGCTCAATATGGTTTGAAACCCAAAATTCACGTCAATCAATTTAATGCTTTGGGAGGAATAGAAATGAGTGTCCAAAACCATGCTGTGAGTGCAGATCATTTGGAAGAAATGACGACCAAAGACTATGAATCACTATCAGGTTCAGATACAATTGCAACTGCTTTACCTTCTTGTTCTTTTTTCTTGGGAATTCCTTATGCACCTGTAAAAGAAATGATTTCTAAAAACATTGCCATTGCACTTGCTTCAGATTACAATCCTGGTTCTACACCATCAGGAAATATGAATTTTGTAGTTTCTCTAGCTTGTATTCAACAAAAACTTACACCAGAGCAAGCCATCAATGCTGCAACCATAAACGGGGCTTTTGCTATGGAAGTAGCAGGTGAAGTGGGAAGCATTACTATAGGAAAAAAAGCCAATTTTATTCTTACCAAACCTATAAAATCTATCTATTACCTACCCTACTCTTTTGGTGAAAATTGTATTGACAGTGTTTGGATTGAGGGGGAAATGTTTTAATTTGAAAATGGAAATATGAAATCAGATAACACCTTCGAAAATACTTCGATTATTGAAAAAAGTTGAAATTAGATAATAAAATAACAAATCATCAACATTGTACTTAATACATTGTACGTTGTACAAAAAAAACTAATTAACCAAAAACTATTCAACTAAATAACAAATAATTAATGTTGTCTGTAAAATGAATCCACATCAGAATCAGGAACTTTGCCAAATCTTTTGGAAATGGTAATTTGATTAGAAGTACCCGCAATATGAAATTTAGTGAATGCATAACTCAGATACAATTTCTTAACTTTAAATCCAAATCCCATTGAGAAACCTGTCATTCCTGGTTTTGCTCCAACCCTTAATGTTTGTCTTTGCATGTGATTATAACCAATTCGAATGTGCAAAGTTTCTGAAAGTAAGATTTCTGTTCCAAATGTAATGTGATACATAAACTTTTTGACGATACTAGGAGGTTTTATTTCCATGATTTCACCAGTTAAAGGATCTGTGGTAGAAGTTTGCGAATCATCAAAATAAATCAAATTAAAACGCTGAATATTATCATAAGTTAATGAAAACCTGAATGGAGCGTGCTCTAATTTTTTAGAAACACCAACTATCAAATTTAAAGGAAGCGGAACTTTAATATCATCAGTAAAACCTTTGAGTTGTGAACCCATATTTTTTGCTAAAAATGAAAAACCTAGACCATTAGTAGTGTCATAATAGTTGACTCCTGCATCGAAAGAAATTCCAAAAGCATTATACGATTCATAAAAACTACCCAAAAACCTTACTTGGCTTCCTACTGACCATTTTTCACTTAAAGGACGTGCATATCCAAAAGAGATGGCTAAGTCATTTGCAAAAAACCTTCCTCCAGTTCTTACACCATTCATATCTGCATATTCAAATTTACCATAATCAGCATAAAGTAAATTGGCGTTGAAAGTTCCGATATTGCTAAAATGCCTTGTATAAGAAGTAAATGCAAAATTAGCATCTGCAAAATAGTTGATGTAATTCAAATTGACCATTCCATGCATTTCTCTATTAAGCAGTGCTGGATTTTCTTGTCCAAGAGTAGCATCGCCATCTCTCACAGTTATTGCATACCCACCTAACCCTTCGGTTCTGGCGCTTGTAGGATAATTCAAAATAGGAAAACTGTTTTGACCACCTATTTGAGAAAAAAACCATAAAGGATTTAATATTCCAAAATATAATATTATGTTTTTTATGTTTGGCACCATTTCGAAACGTGAAATTAAATGATTTATTTTAATATAAGTATAAAGAGATGAAATTTTAGATATCCACATCCAATGTATTCTTAAATGTTAGTGAAAAAAAGAATGGAAATTTGAATAGAAAAAAAATACATTATAAAAACTTCATGATATTTGCAAATTATCAAAAGGAAACTGTAGTGGATTACAATTTATTTCTAAGTTGTCATGTCTAGCGACCACTTTTTTTAAACAGCATAAGTTAAAATGACAGGTGAATATTAATTCCCCGTTTGGATTTGTACTAACCGAAGCGTAAGTAGTGGGATAAGGGGGAAGAAATTTTTATCCCGCAAATCTCGCTGATTTTCGCTGATTTATTCTGCGTACATCTGCGGGAAATATTTTGTCACGTAGTTTTCTTGTCACTGGTATATTAATAAAGTCAATCAATTCAAGAGATTAATAATGTCATGCGCTCGGCTTCAGGAATCTTAAAACAAAAAGTTACTACTAAATCACCTTCAAAACCAACTGTTAGTTTATTTAAAAGATACACCGCAACATGCATTTTTATTGCAATTATAATTATGTTTTGTAAGATAGTTTAAAATAGGAATCCTTGTTTTAACATAATTTTAGTCTGTTTATTTTCTACTTTAGAAATTATACAATAACTTTATACTTTAATTTATTTAAAAATAAAAAGAAAGCATTCATGTTAAAGACTTTTCACTATACTTTTATTCACTTTTTTCATAAACATTTCGTTTGCGAGTTACATTTTAATTCCAATGGATGCGGGAAAACAAGCCAATCATCTTAAGGCTTATGGAATCACTTATTGGGTTTTACAGAATGATATTGAAGTGGAATGGCTTTTGAACTATAGAGGGGGAAGTTTTATGGTAAAACATTATGGAACTATCGAAGAAGAGTGCATCATTAGAGGAGTTACATATCAAGTGATTGCAGATGTACAAGCCAATCAAATTAGATCTCAAATTTCCGATCCAGAAATCAATCAAGAAGTTGTGAAGTTGGAAAAAGCTCCAAAAGTGGCAGTTTATACACCTGAAGGCAAACAACCATGGGATGATGCGGTAACATTAGTTTTGACTTATGCTGAAATTCCGTTTGACAAAGTATATGACAAAGAGATTATCTCAGGTGATTTACATAAATACGATTGGTTGCACCTGCACCATGAAGATTTTACTGGTCAGTATGGAAAATTTTACAGACAATACAGAAATGAAAGTTGGTATCGCCAACAACAAATGGATGCCGAAAAGATGGCTTCTGAATTGGGTTTTAAAAAAGTTTCTGAATTGAAACTAGCTGTTGCATTAAGTATAGAGAAATTTACTGCAGGAGGAGGATTTCTTTTTACGATGTGTTCTGGAACGGATAGTTATGATATAGCACTCGCTGCACAAGGGACAGATATTTGCGAATATATGTTTGACGGTGATCCAGCCGACCCAAATGCTCAAAACAAATTAGATTTTAGTAAAACGTTTGCATTTAAAGATTTTCTTTTAGAGAAAAACCCTTTGGAATACGAATTCTCATCTATAGATGCCACTAAAGTTCATAACACAATTCCAGAAAGTCAGGATAAATTTTCACTTTTTGAGTTTAGCGCCAAATGGGACATTGTTCCTACGATGCTTTGTCAAAATCATACGGACATCATCAATGGTTTTTTTGGGCAAACAACCGACTTTTACACTAAGTATATCAAATCTAATGTTCTAATAATGGGTGAAAACAAAGCACTTGGGACAGCAAGATACATACACGGTGAATACGGAAAAGGACAATGGACTTTCTATGGAGGTCACGACCCCGAAGACTACAAACATTATGTAAATGACCCCCCAACAGATTTAAACCTCTACCCTAACTCTCCAGGATACAGACTTATCTTAAATAATTTATTATTTCCTGCAGCCAAGAAGAAAAAGCAGAAGACTTAGTTTTTGTTGTATTATGTATTAAGTAATACGTATTAGGTATTAGGTATTAGGTAAAGTGTATTTAGATAATCACTTTGCATTTTCATATTCGCTTTTCCACATCTCGTTATTGATGTCGCTGAATATTTGAAACATATTGTCTCCGTATATGAAATCCGTATAATGTTGGATTTGATAGTCTTTTAATATTTCCATTTGTGCATCAGAAGGATATGTTTTGTTTGCAGCCAAACCATCTACTCTCATACCGTCAAAAGGTGTGCAACCAACAGGACAAGTAGGGTTTCTATTGTATCTCAAAGTCCACAAATCATTCAACTTATACAAAGAAAGCGGGTGACATTCTGCTTTTTTATCACTGTATTTGTAAAAACAAGAATCCATTTCAATTTTCTTGAACATATCTTCACCGTAAAGATTTGCTTTTGAATATTGTTTTCCTTGCATTTGTAGAATAAAATTAGTTTCCGTAACAGGCAACTTGTGTATTACATTTCCATTGTTTACGGCAACTACCCAATAAGAAATCAATGAATTATTTGCAGATGGCTGAAGTGTAACAGCAAAAGCATATTGAGATTGCGAAAGTAAATCTTCCATAATAGAATTTCGACTTTCTTCTTTACTTGAATAACTGAAACTACTCAATAGAATAAACATACTTACAGCGAAGCAAGTCAATAAAAACGATATTTCTAAACTTTGTTTTTTCAAAAATTATACTTTTTGCAACGTAAATGTAATTATTTTCAGTTGTAAATAGTTAACAATTAATGGTTTTTTGACGAAAATGTCTTTTTGCTATACGAAAAAATCATTAATATTGTTGAATAGTAGTTAGAAAATCCCTTATATTGCAATGAATTTAAAGTAAAGAAGTGAATCAAAGTATCGATCATAAACAAGCCCGTTCATTTGGAGGGTTAGAAATTCTTGCAAAACAAGCAGTTGAAGGTTTTATTACAGGTCTTCACAAAAGTCCATTTCATGGTTTTTCTGTGGAGTTTGCCGAACATCGAATTTATAACCCTGGCTCCTCAACCAAACATATTGACTGGAAATTGTTTGCCAGAACAGAAAAATTGTTTGTAAAAAGATACGAAGAAGAAACCAATCTTCGTTGTCAGATGGTGATAGATACTTCCTCTTCTATGTATTTTCCAATGGATGGCGAGACCAACAAATTAGAATTTTCGATTAATAGTGCTGCTGCATTAATTTATATGATGCGAAAACAACGAGATGCTGTTGGAATTAGTCTTTTTGATGATGAACTAAAATTGCACACGCCTTGTAAATCAAGTATGTCACACCATCGATTTCTTTTTGCTGAAATGGAAAAATATCTTTTTAATTACGACAAAAATCACGTTTCCAAAACAGATATTATCCCAGTTTTGCATGCTGTTGCCGAACAAACTCATAAACGAAGTTTAATAATCATTTTCAGCGATATGATGGATGATGTTTCCAAACAAGATGAATTGTTTAGTGCACTACAACACCTCAAACACAAAAAACACGAAGTTGTATTGTACCATACGTTGGATTTACAAAAAGAGGTAAATTTCGATTTTCAAAATAGACCTTATACTTTTGTGGATATGGAATCGGGAGAAGAAATAAAATTAAACCCTAATCAATTGAAAGATAAGGTAAAAGAAATTGCACTCAACAGACAAAAAGCATTGAAATTGAAATGTGGTATGTATCAAATAGACTATGTCCCTGCGGATATCAACGAAGGCTACAACCATGTTTTGCTTCAGTATTTGATTAAAAGACAAAAATTGAAATAGATTTCATTTCCTATATTTCAAAAAAAAGTAAAATATTTTTATGGAAATCTATCTTTCAAATCATCTACTTATCAAATGGAACATCTAATTTGAAAAATATTTTAGTCATATTGTTATTTTGCTTTGCGGGAAATCTCAACAGTCAAGTTCACAACATTGAAGGTGTTGTTAAAGATTTGAACGGAAAGCAATCCCCTATTCCAGATGTAAATATTTACACTTCTAGTAATCCTAAGTCTAAAACCAAAAGTTCTAGCAACGGAACTTATAAAATCCAAATTGATGTTAAAGAAGGGAATGATACCATTTTTTTTCATCACGTTGGTTTTGAGTCAACTTATAAGATATTTTATCAAAAACAATACAATAAGCAGATTAAATCAGGACATTATACACTAAAAGCAAACATTTCTCTCAATTATAAAACACTTGATGATTTTAGCATCACCGCTAAGAAAGTAGATACCGTTTTTGGAAGTCCCAAAGTATCTGTAGAAGATTTTTTATTACTCAATGATAATAGATTATTGCTTTTGACGTATGAAAAACAACTTAGAAAAGGGGCGCAAATTATTTTGACAGACAGCGAACAAAAACCTATTTCTGAAAAAATAATTCCAGGAAATGCGCTGTATTTGTATCAGGATTATGCGGGAAGTCATTTTGTGGTATGCGAGCATAAAGTTTTTCAAATTAATATTGTTAGAGACGAAATCAGATTTTACGATATTTCTCTTGATGATTTTTACGGTTTTAATTTCAGGGTAATTGACACGATTCAAGATCGTTATTATTATTCTAACTTTAACGAACTCTACCCTGCTGTAAAATTTATCGTTACCCAAATCACAGATTCCACTCACCATGAATTGCTAGAAGTAAAAGACGACTTTATGATGGAATTGTATCGAGCGCAATACAAATACGTCTCCGGTAGAGATAAACTTTGGGCATACAGAAAAGAACAAGAAACTGGAATTGATAAAGAAGTTTGGATTGGTGCAGCATCATTTACGCAAGATATATTATATAAGCCTGTTTACGCTCCTTTATTTATAGTGAGAGATACTGTTTTGGTTTTTGACCAATACAAAAGTTTACTCTTTAAATTTGATGCCAATAACCAACTTTTAGATAGTGTAAACATCAATTATTATATCAAAAAAAACAAAGAAAAATGGGAACAGCCATTATTGAAAGATCCCGTTCAATCCGAAATTTTTGCACTATACAATAAAGGAGGTTACAATTATCTGAAAAATATAGACATTCAGAATGGCCTAACTTCTATGGGATTCAAATTGAGTAATCGTTTTGTGGAACAAGTAAAAATCTACAATGGTTATGCCTATTACATTTATAGACCTTATGAATCACTGCAAAAGAAATTTCTTTATAAAGAAGAAATAATAATTAAGTAAACTAATTATTTTTTGATGGAATTCTAAAATTCAATCCAATTCCAAAAGTATAAGGTGCAGAACCAACGGCTAATTCACCAAACCAACCGACATACTTGCCGATAAAGTGTCTGAACCCTGCTATAACCTGAACGGAAGGATAGGAAACCGGAAATTTAAAGTCCGAAATTCTAGTAAGACTATCGATTGAAGAAACCCCGCTATCTGTATTAACATCTAAATCTAGTTTCCAATGCGTAAATCCCAATCTTAATCCAGTATAAACCTCAAATTTTTCACTTTTCCCAAAATGATACAAACCTCTAATTCCATAATTTCTTTTTTGTAGAGTTGTATTTACATTTACTAAAGCATTTTGACCACTTATTTCAGCTTCGTAGATATCATTCCAATAAAATTGAAAGTGTGTGTAAGCCAAACCGACACTAATATTAGGAGCAACAGCAAGATCAATCATCCCGTTGAACATCATCGAGTTGGAAACTTTACTATCAGCACCAAGTTCTTTCAGACTTAAATTAACGACTTGTTTGAATCCTGAATTAGAAAATGCATAACCTGTTCCACCAGAAACAACAATTTCATAAGGATTCTTTTGCCCAAAACTAATAAAAACACAAAGTGTCAATATAGAACTAAACAGTAGTGTTTTCAATAGCATTCTTTTTTTGATTGAAAAATTTATAATAATTAAAACCTATGACTAAAACATTTAGAACTAACCAAAAGTAATATCCGTACATCAAAACACCAATGCTTCCGTATTTGAAAAGCCAAACAGAAATCCCAACCAAACAGAAGATGGAAACTAAAGTAAGCGGAATCAATTTAATGTCTTTTCTTAGTGTCCAAATGATTAAAACTACAGATAAAATTGGCGCAACTACCGAAATCATCACTTTTAGGTATTCACTATAACTCTCTGACAGAAATAATCTTGCGAAATTTGCTCCGAATGATTGAAATCCATTAAGATTCATTCCGAAACTAAATTTAAGCGCAGGCATAAACAACGAATACAAAAGTAGAAATGCAAAAGTCACTGTGATGAAAATATTTGTTTTTCGAGTCATCATTAATGTATTATTTTACTTGGAAAAATTTCGTCTGCCATTTTCATACAATCAAAAAAAGCAGACTCATTCAAACCATGCGGAATATTATTACGATTCAAATAACCAATAAGATTTTCAGTTGGCATATTACCCGTTAAGTCATCTTTGGCCATTGGACAACCACCATAACCTTTAATAGCACTGTCGAATCTAACACATTTATTCTGAATAGCAGCGTGTATTTTTTCTTCCCATTTATCTGGTGTAGTATGCAAGTGCGCCCCTATTTCTACATTTGGAAATTTATCTATCAAATTCTCAAAAATCCATTTAATGGTTTCTGGCGAAGAACTTCCGATGGTATCAGACATAGAAAGTATAGAAACACCATATTGTGTAACTAATTTCTCTGCCCATTCCGCAACAATTTCAGCATTCCAAGGGTCGTCATAAGGATTTCCAAATGCCATAGAAAAGTAAGTCACCATTTTTTTGTTGTGTTTGCCACAAACCTCTTGTACTTCTTGCAACTTCTCCAAAGATTCTTCAATCGTAGAATTGATATTTCGCTGTTGGAATGTCTGTGAAATAGAAAATGGAAAACCTAAATAAGAAATTTCGTCATATGCCACAGCATCTGTTGCTCCTCTTTGATTAGCTACAATCACGAGCAACTTGGAAACACTATCTCTAAGGTCGATAGATTTGATAACTTCAGAAGTGTCTTGGAGTTGTGGAATGGCTTTAGGAGAAACAAAACTTCCCATATCTAAAGTATCAAAACCCACTTTCAATAATGCGTTGATGTATCTAACTTTATCTTCAGTTGGAATGAAATCGTGTAGCCCCTGCATTGCATCTCTCGGACATTCTATGATTTTAACTTTTCTATCCATATAAAAAATGACTTTCTTATTACGTGAACGAAGATATACTCGAACATATCTATAATGAAGCACTTTAAATGGAAAAATAATTTAATATTTATAATGGAAAATTACAAATCAATTAAAGTTTGAATTGCACTACTCCTTCATTTTGTTTTTCTCCAAACTGTTGGATCATACTTCTATTTATACGGAAATGCTTTTCTTCATTAGAAGGTGGCGCTTCTCATAAAAAAGATATTCCTAGCCAAACTAAAATTGATTCCAAAGTTTCATATTACTAATTTTAAATAATTATTATAATCCAAAAAAATCTCTTGCTCTGAGTATAAAGCAATGTTTCTAATTTCTAAATGGGAGGCTTTTAAATAGTTCCTCACTTTCTTAAATAATCGAATTACCAGCAAAACCAAAAAGCCAATCAAACTAAAAATTAATTTCACATGATTTTATTCCATCAACAAGCCCTCAATTACTTTTTCAAATAATTCATTTCTTGAGGGATTTAGTTGAGTTATGTTCTGATTATTCAATTTAATTATTTTTTATCTGCTTCAAACATTATCACAAATTAAAAACATTAAATCTATATAAATAACAGAATTAAGCAATAATCTATTACTCAACTTAATTTTTAAAGTACCACTTAATTTAATTAAGTAACTTTACTTAAAAAATTAAGTATAAACTAAATATTTACTTAACTTTACCACTTAATTAATTGAATCAATGCTCACCGTACTATCCATAGAACATCCAATAGAAAGGATATTAGGAAGTTTGGTATATTTCCAGGCGTTTCTGGAGCTCTATGATATTGTATCATTCATTCAATAAAGAAGTATCGTGAAACAACTTTCCGAAGGTGAAATTGAAAATGTAAACACCAAAGCATCTCTTCATTTGATTCAAAAATATAGAAAAACGAAAGGGACCTATTCATGGGAAAGTGAATCTTCCATTCCTTTTTTAAACGACAGTAAAAGAAAATCAAAAAAAATTAAGCAACTTAGTTTTGCAGATGAAGAAACCAACAACCTTTTATGTTTGAAGTTCCTCTCTCCTATCGATCAAATGTATGATTGTATCTTTTTGAAAATAGAAAACACAAGTGTATTTGGAATGTCCAAACAAGGTTCTACTTTGAATGTTCAAGAAAAAAACATTATAGGAAAATTATTGTTTCAAACCTTCAAAAACAGAATTGAAGAAGAGTTTCGAAATAACGAAACCCACAGAATGGTTTTGAATAATATTCATTTACAACAAAGAAACATTGTTAGTTTGGAAGAAGAAAACATTTCGCTAAAGTCGAATTACAAAAAAAGCGTACTATACTTTATCAATAATGTTTTGAATAGAATGTCGGATAAATTTAAAATGACGGTAGCACTTTCAGACAAAGCACAAGAATTGATACTCGAAAAAGATTTAGACATCACTACATTAGAAAAGATCCTGATTCAAGCAGCGCATATGGCAGCCAATCTTACTTTGCAATATTCCAAAACAATTGTAATCCATCCTGAAAATATTATTGTAAATCAAACTATTGAAGACTTACCAAATGTGAGCACCAACGACAAACACGCTTCAATTATCGAAATTTTAGACAAATACGAAGAAGCCGCTGAAAAAGCGATTGCTAAAAACTGGAAAGTTAACGGAAATTCGGTTGCAGAATTATGTTCTCCACCTGTTACACCCTCTGCGATTACTTTTAATTTGAAGAAATACAAAAAGCAAATTAATATTCTATTGGACAGATACGAAGAAAAATGGACTTTACTCAGAGCACATTTTAGACCATTGAGAAATGTAATCGAAATTCAACAAAGCGAATTGAACAATTATAAGTCTGCATAAAATCATTTTTACTTTTATCCAACAAAAAAGTCCATTTACAATAAATTTCTAACCGTTCGTTAATTGGCACAATCTTTTCATTATTTCTTGCGTCATTATAATAGATATGTCAAGAATTGAAAAAATAGCATTTATACAAAGTTTCTGGTCGTTGTTCAACGTCAGAGGAAGATTAGAATATTGCACAGATGTTCAATTAGACAGTATCATCAAAAATATTCTCAAAAAAGTTAGAACCCACCAAAAGGTCAATGCATTGATGCATATTCACAGAATGCCTTTGTTTTTGAATTAATTTACCAGTAACTCTACAAATACCATAGGTTTTATTTTGAATTCGAATTAAAGCACTTTCTAAGTTTTTAATAAACTTATCTTTTCTATTGGCAAGATTAGCCATTTCTTAAATATTTTATTGATTAATTGGTGACTATAATTTGTAAAGTTGTTGTTATTTTTTAGTATTTTCAATTGTTTATTGGGCGCCTAAAACTTACTATTTCCAAGAATTAACAAACCCAATAGAAGCTATCAAAAAAAAGAAGGAACTCATCTATGGAATTGACAATCGTAGAACGCATATCAAAAAGCAAAGCACATTGATTTATGGTGGATACATTGGTGTTGGTTTTGATGACAAAATAAGAATCAAATTAGGAATCAGCGGAACTCCATTTGAAAGAGGAGAATTGATAGATGATTTTGGAATTATCAAAAGAAACAGGCTAATTTTCATCAATCTAGGTGAAGAATACGACTTTCTTATTATCAATCGATTTAGAGTGACTACCTATCTTCAAACAGGAATTGGTTTTAACTACTATAGAAAAATCAACACCTTTCAAGTTTTTGTGGATGGCGGCAGAGAACTCATTATTCCTATTGAACTGGGATTGAATTTCAATTATGACATTTTACCTTGGCTTAGACTGAAAACAGGTGGAGGATGGCGTTTTGTTTTTCCTGAATACTCTAGCGAACTCAGTGGTTATTACATCAAAATTGGCGCCTCTCTCAAGACTAAATTGTTTCTAGAATTTTACAGAGAAAGAAGAGAAAGTAGAAAAAAAGATATATAATACGTTTATTTTATCTTCTCAAAAAGCATATATTTATTGCGATTGCCTCTCCAGATTTCAAAAGAAATATCTTTGATTTCTATTTTTTGTTGTCCCTGATTCCAAATATAAGTGCTGATTTCACAATCTTCGAGTAATTCATTAGAAATAGTATTGTAATCAATCGCCAATTGAAGAGTGACATTTCCGTATTCGTCAACATAAAAATCATTAGTTGATTGACCAGCCCAAAAGATACTTTTTTCTTTGTCTTTACCAACAACATTTCCTACCAATGTTACTGGCGTAGAGTTATCAGATAATTTAATTTTTGCTTTAACAACTATAATATCGTATTTATGCTCTATTAATCCAGACAAAGGTAAAGCTTGCCCCAAACTCCATTCGTTACTGTCTATGTATTTTCCATTATTATAATTAGATTCATTGTAATTCATAAAATTAGAAATGGATTTTTCTGAAAAAGAATTATGAAAATAAGCAATATCTAATTCACTTCCTGTTTTCTCTTTCGAAAACAAATAAGTCGTAGCGCCATGATAACATCTTTGCTCTTGAACATAAGGAAAATACGCTTGCGCAATGGTTAGAATTTCTTTAGGCATTTGCTCCAAATAACCTATTATTATTTGTTTTTTTGTTGAGTTTTTTATGGTTGCATCTATTTCTAGCAAGGTGTTTTTATGACTTTCCCAAAGCATCATATTATTTGTAAACTCAAATTTTTCTGGATAAGAATGTTCAATGATGTCGATGTAGTTTAAAAATATAATTTCAGTATCATTATTCGCCAAATCCATTGCGTCAGATTTCATTTGAAAATATCTGTTTTGCTCAAAAACTTTAAAATGATTTCTTTCCACGCTCAAGGAAAACGTACCCAAAGAGAGAATTAAGACTACTACTACTCCATTCCATTGGCTTTCTAGTTTTGAAACCCATCCGAAAATGAAAAACAATAAAAACGGAAACAGAAACAACAACATCGAAAATTGCAATACAGGATTTACATATACTGAATAAAAATAACCAATCAAAAACACACTAAAAAACCAAAGGCCAGAAATCAACCATTTTTGAATTACAAAATCAGTTTTTTTAAAGTTCTTAATTCCAAGTAAATATATCAATACTCCAATCCATAGCATCCACCATGAATGATGAAAAACATATTGTAAAAAATCCAAAATAAACGAAGGCGTAGGTGGTCCCAACCATGCCCCACTCCCCCAATGTTCAACTGATACATAAAGATGGAAAGATTGGGTAAAAACAATAAAAATCCTGCAGGAAGTAAAAGCGAATATTTGAGTATTTCTTTCCTAGGTATCAAAAACAAACCCGTAAAACCAATAATTCCTGCAGCCAATAGCGAAAAATGATGATTATAAGCACAAAGCATAGAAAATAGTAAAGTCAACGACCAATTTTTCCAATATTTTGCTTTTGAATCTTGAATTAATTTAGACCAAAAATAAACCATCATTAGCAACAAGAACATTCCCGAAATATAAGGTCTAGCAATCAAGGAATACATTACTGGAAATTGTAAAACCGCCAAAAATGATGCTGCAATCAAACCTACGGATTCATTAAACCATTTTCTTCCAATGCTATACGTTAAACCAATACTAGCAATACCCACCAAAACAAAAGGCAATTTCACAATCCATTCTACCCTACCAAAAATCGCTACCCAATAATTCAAAAAAACCTGAATCAAAGGAGGATGTGCATCGATTTTCACGCCTTGATGAATTAAATCAGAAAATGAAGAAAAACCAGTGCGTTTCAAAGCACTCATTTCATCATGAGTAAAGGGTATATTGAAGTAATTCCAAAGTCTAAGGATGACTCCTACTAATAATATTAGTAGTAACAAATACTTCGTTTGTATTATTTTACTAATAAAATATTTCAAATTTTTAGTCAAAACACAAACCAATTATATTTTCTTCTTTTTCAATCTTTCATCACCACTTTTTATGGCATTGTAAAATTCCTGCATTATTCTAGTTCTTATTCCTGATGTGATGATTTTTTTATTTTCCGCATCAGGAAAAGTTCTGTTGCTCAAGAAAACGAACACCATTCCATTGTCTGGATCTGCCCAAGTCAACGTTCCTGTAAATCCTGAATGTCCAAAACTATTGTCAGAAGCACATCCACTACAAGTAGGACCGTTGCCTCCTCCTCTCACTGGTTTGTCAAAGCCGATTCCTCTCCTATTTCTATTCACACTATAATAAGGTGAAGAAGTAAATAGTTTCACTACTTCCTCATCAAAATATCTTTCGCCTCCGTAGGTTCCGTACTGCATAAATGTTTGCATCATCACCGCCAAATCATTGCTATTGGCAAATAATCCCGCATGTCCGCAGACACCTCCCAACATCGCAGCGCCTTGATCGTGCACATCCGCATGAATGATTTGATGCCTGAATGATTTATCATCTTCAGTAGGAGGAATTCTAGAAACATCCCATTTTTCTCTTGGTTTATATCCAATATTGTCCAAACCTAAAGGCTTGTAAAAACTTTCATAAACATATTGATCTTGTGTTTTATTTGTTTTTCTAAGAATGATTTCATTTACAAAATAATACGCCAAATCGCTGTATAAATACTTTTTCCTACTATTTACATCGGTCGTAATGATTCTATTAAAAATCGAATCTCTGATGCCGCTGTGAATGTATAAATTCTCCGCTACTCTACTATCGTAAAAGTCTGTTGGGGTGCTGTTGTACAATTCTTTTTTGGGAACACCTTTATCCAAAGTTCGCATATAAAAAGGTATCCAAGCCTTCAAACCCGCTTGATGCGCAAGCATTTCTTTTAAAACCATTTTATTGTATTCAGTGGTGTCCACTTTATCTTTAAGATACGTTCCCAAGGTACTGTCCACATTGACTTTACCTTCGCTCTGCAACTTCATCATTGCGGCTGTACTACTCGCTATTTTGGTGATACTTGCCAAATCATAAATATCATCCAAAGCAACTTGTTTTGATTTTGTATCATAGGTATGATTTCCAAAACTTTTGTGATAAAAAACCTTTCCGTCCTTTGCCGCAAAAATCTGACATCCTGGAAAAATGGTATCTTTCAAACCTTGATAAACAATGCTGTCAATAGTTTTCAAATCTTCTTCTATCATTCCCAATTCTTCAGGCATAGTATATTTAAATCGAATAGGACTTCTGGTTTCAATGCCATGTCCTTCTTGCCATTTATTATCAATACTCACAGGCAATTTTCCTTTGGATTGAATGCCTCCAAAAATTAATTGCGCTGATAAACTTTCTGTTTCTTCTCTTTCTTCATAGTTCACAATGATGGCTTTTGCTCTGAGTGCACCTCTACTGTTTTCCAAGCAATAAGGATTTCCCATTACATTCAAAATGATATTTTTGGTGCTGTCTTTTGCCAATTCAAAGATAAAATCATCTGCGCTTTTTGAAAAACCAAAGTTTTGATGTGGTCTTTGGCTCATGTCAAATAATGAAACGATTACAGTATTGTAATTTCTTAAGGAATCTACCAAGGAAAGAATTCTATTGAAATTTAGCTCTCTATCGGTATTGAATTTACCCATTGTGCAATACAAATCGGCTGTGTTGCTAAAAGTATTTTCTTTGGGTGCGCCAATGTTTACGGTGGCTATTTTTTTGTTTTTCAAATCCGTAATCGGAAGGATATCATTTTCGTTTTGAATAATGGTCAATGCGTTTTCGAACAACACTTGATTCAAATACTTTGCGGATCTTTTGTTTAAATCCTGATGCAATTTTGCTAATGAAACTTTCGGTTTTTTATCCAATTTCATCCATTTTTTGGTCATGAGGATTTTCAAACATTTTTCGTTGATGTCTTTTTCTGAAATTACTTTTTCTTCAATTGCTTTTTTAATCGATTCGATGGCTTTGGGAACATCTTCAGAAAAAAGTAAAACATCGTTTCCTGCGAGTAAAGCAGCAATTTCTAATTGTCCCGGATCATAAAAAGCACTTACACCTCTCATATTGAGGGCGTCTGTGAAAATGAGTCCTTCAAAATTCAAATCATATTTTAATAAATCAGAAACAATTTTTTTGGACAATGTAGAAGCCTTGTTGGGTGTGTCGTCCAAACTTGGAATGTACAAATGCGCAACCATCATACTCCCCAAACCGCTATCTATCAGATGTTTGAAAGGGTACAATTCGATAGAATCCAAACGTGCTACATCGTGTTTGATGATAGGTAAAGTTTTGTGAGAATCAGCATCCGTATCTCCGTGACCGGGAAAATGTTTTCCGTTGGCAAGCACACCTTTGTCTTGCATTCCATTCATATACGCCAAAGATTTTTCGGTAACTTTATACTTGTTTTCGCCAAAGGATCTATAATTGATTACAGGATTAGCAGGATTGTTATTGACATCTGCTACAGGCGCAAAATTTACGTGAATCCCCAATCTTTTAGACTCCTCAGCAATGTTGTTTCCCATTTTATAAATCAACCGATTGTCTTGAATAGCGCCCAAAGTCATTTGTTTTGGATATTTTATGGTGCTGTCCAAACGCATTGCTAAGCCCCATTCTCCATCTATTCCAATCATTAAAGGAAGTTTGCTTTTCTTTTGAAATTCATTCGTCATTACAGCCTGTTTGTAAGGCGTGCCTTGAAAGAAAATCAGTCCGCCAATATGATATTTGGTAATTAAGTTTTCGATTTCTTGTTGATGTGCTAAGTCTTTGTTGGAATACGCTGCCACCATAAATAACTGCCCTATTTTTTCGTCCAAAGTCATGGTTTTCATCAAACTATCTGCCCATTTTTTGTTCTTCTCGGTGAGAAAAGGAGGCGCTTTTCGTTCTGATTTTTTTTCGGTTTCTGGTTCGTAAAACATTGAAAATAGTGATTTTTCAAATAGTAAGAAACCACTAAGCGTGATAAAAAGGAGTGTTATGATGGCATAAAATATTTTTCGCATGGACTGAAAAGAGTTATTAAAATGTAATAATTTCTAAAATTACTTCTTAGAAGACTTGTATTTATAAAACATCCACATTCTTATTCACTACGATATGTGAAATGTCTCAACAGCATATTGCTTGCAAAAACAGTTCCATGGATTTAGCCCAATACAAAAGCAATTGCATTGTAATTTGTTGATGTGAAATTCTAAAGTTTTAGGTTTTTGATTTATCTTAGCAACGTACAAACGAAAAATCACAATGAAAAAATATTTTGGATTACTTCTACTCTTCTTGATTTTAATATTTTCAAATTGCAAAAATTCTGAAAAAACTTCAATAACAACAATTGAGGAATTAGGCGAACTTGTTTTTGAAGCAATAGTAAAAAATGATTTTGAAGAAATCAAAGTCCTAATGGTTAAGATTGAAGAACTTGAAAATACTGTTGATAATTCCGAACTCTCAGAAGATTTAAAAACTGAATTTAAAAAGGAAATGATTGAGAAATTCAACTCCGATAAAGATAAAACCATTAACAATATGGAATCAGAGTTTGAAAATATTCAAGAAAATATACAATCAAAGAGTTGTGGTTCTAATGTTAACTTAGGAGAAATTAAGTGCAGTATTCGTTATCTAAATAATGTTCCTTTCGAAATTGGGAGCCTAGAAGTTAGTTATGATTGTGAAGGTGATATCGAAACAGTCAACGTAAAAGTTATAAAAACTGATGACGGATGGCGATTAATTGAAAAATTGAGGTTAGTCTATAAGGAAAAATAAATACTACTTAATAAACTCTAGCGCTTTTTTCTCTGGAAGTTTGCAACAAACTAAAAACAAACTATGGAACTAAAACCAAAAATTGGAGTTGATAATTTAAAATTTGGGATGAAAAGAACAGAAGTCATCGAAATCTTAAATAAACCAGACCGAATTCTGACCAATCAAGAAGATGAAAACGAACTGATTTTAGAGTGGAATTACCTAAAACTACGAATGACTTTTTATCAAAATGAAAACGACCGATTTGGCTATTTGCGAACAATAAACCCAGAACTAAAATTCAACGGAAAAAGAATAATTGGAGCGCAGTTGGAATTCGTAAAAAAACAAATTTTTGCTGAATTAATAAAAGACTGGGAAATTGATGAATATGATTTTTTCACAACTTACTTTAATGAGCAAAACTGGCTAACTTTGCACGTTGAATATGGAGTTGTGACTGAATTTGAAATTGGAGTTCCTTTTAAAAATGAAGAAAATTTCGAATGGCCAAATTAACTCAAGAAGAAAAAGCCAGTTGCCAACATTTTACTTGTCTCATCAAAATGGCAATTCGATATCATCCACAAAAGCGCTAAAAAATGACGACAATGAAGCACATCTTGACAATTTTAATCGGACTTACTTTTCTGGCTTGTGACAATTCAGCGAAAGAGAACAAAAGCGTTTCTACTTCTGATACTATTAAAACACTTTAGGTTGACAGCCTGAATGTGGACCAAAAAGAAATTACTTCAAATAAAAAAGAAACTGAAATAATTATAAAAAACAAAGCCGACTATTCCGAGAAATTTATTCTAGGACTTAAAGAACTTGGTTTTGAAAAAATTGAGCTTAAAGATAGTTTGCTTATAATCAATGACAACGACACTACTTATTTTCCAAATACACCGTAGATTGGAAAGCAAATGGTTCTAACAGGCAAAAAAGATCATCTTGCAATTGCCTTGACAGTAAAACGTATCAACTATACGACTATTGACTATTAAAAAAAAAGGAAATACATTTTTTTCTATGTGAAATCTATGATATCTATGTTCTAATGTGGTATAAGAAAATCACAAAATTTTTAAATTTTACTATGAGAAGAAAACAAACCTCACCACCTTTCATATTTTTCTAAAAAACCAATACAGTAAAGTTCCACCTCTGAATGCCATCCAAAAAACAAAAGCCATCCAAATACTCATTACGCCCCAATCGAAATAATCTGTAACTAATAAAACGGGAATAAACACTCCAAATGTTCCCATAAATAAAGTGTTTCGAAGCAATTTCGCTCTTCCCATTCCTTTAAAAATGCCATCCATGGTGAATGCCAAACTATTGAGTGGTTGTGCTAAAATGATAACCCATAAAAATGAATTAAAAAGTAAAATTACATTACTATTGTCCGTAAACCAACTTCCTAAAACATTATATAAAATCAAATAAGAAATACTCAAAAATGCAGCAGCTAATAAGTTTACTTTGAGCAGTTTTTTGACCAAAAACTTCAATTTTTCATTATTTTTTTCTCCCAAATACTTGCCTGCCATTGCGTTTCCAGCTGTAGCATATCCATCGATAAAAAATGAAGAAAAAAGCCAAATCTGGATTCCTATAGAATAAGCGGCTAAGGTTTCTTCTCCATATTTGCTAGCATATCTTAAAGCCATAATAAATGAAAGATTTAAAGCCAAAGTTCGAAGCAACATATTTCCAGAAATTTTTAACATATTGTTGAATTCAATATTCAGTTTCTTACTGATTTTAAGGTTAAATGGAGTCTTTTTATACAAG
This sequence comes from Flavobacteriales bacterium, assembly GCA_018401455.1. GTDB lineage: Bacteria > Bacteroidota > Bacteroidia > Flavobacteriales_D > Parvicellaceae > Parvicella. The sequence goes on along the minus strand of JAGYKU010000020.1, from coordinate 16,536 downwards.
AAAAATATACAAACGACTACCATACTCAATTGTGCTATTACACTCGCCCAAGCCACACCAGCAACACCCATAGCAGGAATAAATTCATACCCATTCACTAAAACTAAGTCCAAAACAGTATTTACAATTGCTCCTGCAAAAGCAGCATACATAGCATATTTGGTGTTTTGTAAACCTCTAAAAATTCCAAAAAAACCAGCAACCAACAAAGACAAAGGCAAACCAACGGCTCTGATTTGATAATACTCGTTGGCAACATTTAAAACCTCTGGTGATTTATTGATAAATAGAACATCAGCAATAGGAATAAAAAAATAAGCCGTAATGATCCAAAACACAAAACCAATCAAAGCACTAAAGTAAAGCGATTGAGGAATCAAACTTTTGATTTTTTCCAAATCTCCTCCGCCTAAATATTGACTTACTATGGCAGAAACAGCCGTTCTGATTTGCGCCAATCCCCAAACTAAAGTTGCAATTACTCCTGCTGCCAAACCAATTCCCGCTTGAGAAATGGTTACATTTTCGTTCATTTGACCAATTACCGCAGTATCTATCAAACCCAAAAGTGGCTCCACGATATTGTACAAAATAGCAGGAATTGCTAATCTGTTTATTTCTTTGAGAGACAACAAACCTTAGAAAGAGATTCTGTGTTTTTGATTTCCATACAAAATTTCTTGAATTCTGTCTAATTTCAAAAAATCATTTGGATTGTTGGAATCTATGGTACATATAGCATCCAATTGGTTCATTTGTGTTTCACTAAGCACAAAATCAAGCGCTTGTAAATTTTCAAGTATTTGTTTGTGAGAACGAGCACCAAAAATAGGAGATGACTTTTCAAACTTTTGCATTGCCCATCTTATCGCTACAGCAGTTGGAGACAAATTCCAAGATTCACTCAATGATTTCAGTTGAGCGCTAACAACTAGATTTTTTTCGCTCAAACGAGGCGATTTTCGTACGGTCATTCTTTTAGGTTCGTCCGAATCCTGAAGATATTTTCCCGAAAGCAGTCCTGCTGCCAAAGGTCCAAAACCACAAAAAGTCATATCAAAACCAGCGGTGCAAGGCAATACTTCTCTATCAGCGGTGTGCTCAGTAAGACAATATTCTACTTGATAAGCCGAAAAAGGTGTCCAACCTCTTTGCTCTGCGATAGTATTGCATTTACTCACTATCCAAGCAGGCGTGTCGCTAATTCCAATACTTAATATTTTCCCAGAAGCGAGAAGATATTCTAAATTTCGCATGAGTTCTTCAGGTTGGGTAGTATCATCCCAAGCGTGTACATAATACAAATCGATGTAATCTGTTCCTAGTCTTTTGAGAGATGCATCAATACTTTGCATCATATTTTTTCTAGAATTTCCGGATTGATTTACCTTTTCGGTTTCAGTGAGAGAATATTTGGTTGCAATGACCATATTTTCTCTTTCTTTACCAATAAATTCACCTAGCCATTTTTCGGAGGTTCCTTTGGTATAAATATTTGCCGTATCAAAGAAATTACCTCCTCTTTCTATAAAAGCATCGTATATTTTTATGGCTTCTTCCTTTTCACTACCCCACCCCCAATCTGTTCCAAAAGTCATAGTTCCTAAACATAATTCAGAAACTTTGATTCCTGTTCTTCCGAGTAGTTTATAATCCATTATTTTCATTGCAACTTTTTTATACTTTTTACAAAGTTATACATTAGCAATTAGAAAATTATTGAAATATTCAAAATAAAAAAAGACCATCTTAAAAAAGAGAGCCTTTGAAAATAAATATATTTTTAATTAATTTATGGTTTTATCAAAATACCCGAAGCATTGAAAGAAATCTCCACTAAAGGCTCAGTTATAGCGTCATATTGCTCTTGAGTTACTGTTTCTCCAGCTTCAACAGCATCGTCTAGAAAATGCTTTTGCATATCAATAGAAGTTGTGTCCAACATTGCAAAACCTTCAATAATAACTGCTTTTCCTTCTGGAGTATCAATAGGAACAAAGAAATCGTGTTCTCCAAATACTACTCTTATTGGATCTCCATTAGGATTTTGAATTGTAACCCAACATCCTGCTTTTTTACAAACACCATGTAAAGTTGTAGTGATTTTTCCAGAAAAAGAACCTGTAGAATCTATAATTGATTTCATTTCTTCTACAGAAACAGCTCCTTCTGAGTTCATATCTTTGATTCCGTAGTATTGGTATCCCTCTACCATTACAATTTCTTCTTCTATTTCTTCAGTTTCTGTTGAAACTTCATTTGAAGCTTCATTGCTTTCTGTAGTTTCTTCAGCTTTGCTTTCTCCACATGACTGAACTACTAATGTTGTTAACGCTAAAAATGTAATTATTACTTTTTTCATTATGTTTATTGATTATTTTTTTGCAAATATAAGAAAATTAGTTTTGATTATTTCACAAACTAAGATTGCTTTGAATTTGGTCAAGATAATGCAGATATTTTCTTCTTAAGAAATTAATTTCAATTTTAAATAGAGCTGAAATGATTAAGTATTATACTTTCTATAAAAATTAGATTAACAAACTTCCAAAATCACATTCTCATTTTCGTTGAATGTAATTTTATCTTTTACTTTTTTGTTTATCAATACCTGAGCTACAGGAGAGCTTGGAGATATTACAAATACAAAATCATCTCCAACACTTACTTTTCCAATACTTGGCCCAATCAAATACTTTCCTGATGAGGTAATCACAAGTGTTCCGTTTTGAACGGTATCTTTAGAAATGCTCTTTTGAGCTACATTCAACAGTTTAAAACTTTGTTCTAAGGTTTGCATCTGACTGTGAATTTTTTCCTTTTCGCTCTGAATCATTTCTATTCCTGTTTCATACTTATCACCAGCACTACTTTTCGATTCATTTTCTAATGCTTCTTGTAAAGTTTGAAGTTCATTGTGCAATAAAATTCTTTTCTCTGACAACAAGTTCTGACACTGTATCAAAACTTGTTTTTTTAAATTTGAAAAGTCAGTCATTTTTTACGGTTTCCTTTAAGGCAAATTGGAGTAAAATATCCATTGGCACAATTTCTAAAGCCTTTTCGTTGGTAGCTTCTAACAATACTTTTGGCGCAGCATCATTTTGAAATGCTTGCAAAAATCTTGCAGCACAAAGACACCACTTATCACCTGGTTTTATTCCAGAAAAACCAAACTCTGGTCGTGGAGTACTTAAATCATTTCCAACCAAAGCAGAAAACTTCAGGAAATCTTCTGTTGCCACAACACATACCGTATGACTTCCAACATCACTATCGTCTGTATTGCAACATCCGTCTCTAAAAAAACCTGTGAGCGGTTCATTACTACATGTAATAATAGGTTGCCCAAATACATTTACATCTGCCATTTTATAATACTTGTTTTTCTGTTAATTCAAAATCAATTAAGGTATCAATAATATCTTTTAATCTCGTTTGGTTTGTAGCACCTGCCAATTGCTTGATAGGTCTTAAGCCAATTTTTTTGTTTTTGGGAAAATGAATATCCAAATCTGTTGTTCTAACAATATAAAACTGCCATTGTTCGAGGTCCAGTACATTAATTTTTCTAACATCTTTTTCAGCCAAAACACAAAATATATACAATTCAGGCTCTCTGTTTCTAAACGTCATCGAATCTTCTTTCTTAGCATCAAGTCCTGTTTTGGGGGAAATATCAAAAGAAATTCTCTTAGGTTTTTTTTGTCTCCAACTTTGAATATATCCACTTGTTCTTACTGCGATTTTTTTCTTTCGGTATCTCAAATCTATCTTGCCCCAGTCAATTCTTGGCATTTTGGTGAGTTCCAATGCGTGTGCTACTAAAAACAATGCAAAATCATCTCTGTTTTTATTGATGAGCATATCAGAATAAGTCCACTGCCAAAAGTCTTTGATAGTGGACATTTCCAATCCTTTTATTTTCTCATGACCCCAAAACATTCTTCAAAAAAATTAAAGTCGATTTTTATGATGCAAACTTACAATTATTTTAAATAGAAAAGTTCATATAAATTTATGAAACGAAAAACCAAAAAAGCCATCCCGAACTTTACATTCAGAATGGCTCAAAAGAATGAAAAAATTAATTGATTATTTTATGCTACAAGACCAAGTATATCCTGCTGATTCAACTTCTAAAGATTTGCAAGCAGCAATAGCTTCTTCTTCAGTATAATCTTCCAAAACATTCACTTCTTGATCAGAATAATCAATATCAGGGTTGTAATAATTACATTCACATGTATGGTCACCTCTTTTGGTGCACGAACTCATTCCAAAAACAAAAACTGACAATAAAGAGGTAATAATAACTTTTTTCATAATGTTAAATTTTAATAATTAATACCCAAAAATATAAGTTTGTAAAATGCCCTACTAACGAGATCAAGAATTTGGCTATTCTTATTTAGAATTTGGTTCCTAAGAAATTAATCCTCTGAATTCCAAAATGTAATAGAAACTACATATTCTTTGAATTTGTTTTTTGAAAAATGTTAATAAAGAAAAGTCAAAGTAGTTTTTTAACTTTTATTAATCAGATTCATATTTTTAATAAGCAATAAGGTTTTTGTTCCATAAATAATTCTTATTTTCGTATTCTTGTTTTTACAAAGCAAAGTGCAGAATGGAAAAATTAAAACTAGATATCGTAGGATTATCCTACAGTCAAACACAATCGGGAGCGTATGCTCTAGTATTAGGTGAAACAACTGGCAAAAGAAGGTTACCTATTATTATTGGTGGTTTTGAGGCTCAAGCAATAGCTATTGAGTTGGAAAAAATGACACCTAGCAGACCGCTTACCCATGATTTATTCAAAAATTTCGCAGAAGAATTCAATATCAATATTTCTGAAGTAATCATTTACAATCTTGTAGAAGGTATCTTTTTTTCAAAATTAGTTTGCGACAAAGATGGCGAAGAAATTGAAATCGACTCCAGAACTTCAGATGCTATTGCATTAGCAGTTAGATTCAACTGCCCTATTTATACCTATGAATTTGTGTTAGGTAGCGCAGGGATTCTATTGGAAGATGATTTTGATAAAGAAGAAGAATCGCTTCAAGAAAATGATTCTGAACCTCAACAATCGAGTCCAAAAAGTATATCATTAGAAGAATTAAACCAACAATTGGCAATTGCTCTTGAAAATGAAGATTACGAAACAGCTTCAAGAATTCGAGACGAAATCAATAAAAGAAATAGCAACTAAATTACTTTTCTCAGAATAATGTAGATGAAAATACTAGTAAAATATATAATCATTGCTTTAATAAGTGTTTTCTTCCTAAGTTCTTGTGGAGATACTAAACCAAACAAAACAACACAACTAAAAGGTACTTGGAATTTAGAATATTTTGCTCCATTGTACGAAAATCATCTTACTAATGATAGTGTTATCTATACTTTAGGATTAAATATTTCTGATACAACTCAAAAATTCAGTTCAAATATCTTTTCGCCAAATGCTACTGTCAAAGGAACATGGAAAATAAAAGGCGATAGTATTTGTTTTGATTATATCACTCCCAATATAGAATTAAATACAACCCAAACGAACATTGTTACCGATTCTACTGGTGGCACATCAATAATATACAAACAAAATGATTTTACAGTTGGAAAACTGGATAGTGATGGGTTGAAATTTATTCAAGAAACACATTACGCTCAAATCATTTCATTTGAAGATGATTATCTTGAATTTTTCCTAGAAGATAAAGGAACTTTTAAAATGAAAAGATATGTAAAAGAAATTCAATCTGCGTCTTTTACTTCAATACTAAGAGGAATTTTAGGAATGGCTTTTTTGCTTTCAATCGCGTGGTTATTCAGTACCAACAGAAAATCAATTGATTGGCAATTGGTATGGAAAGGAGTGCTTTTCCAACTCGTAATTGCGCTACTTGTTTTGAAAGCACCTTTTGTAGAAGAAGGTTTTACTTTTATCAGCAAAGGTTTTGTAACATTGATTGGCTACACCAATGACGGTGTTGACTTTCTTTTTGGACAAATGGGAATTGGAGAAGTACAAGCACCTTTAATCACATTTGCTATCAAAGTATTGCCTACCATTATATTCTTCTCCGCTTTAATGAGTTTGTTTTATTATTGGGGAATACTTCAAAAAGTAGTGTATGTTTTTGCTTGGATTATGAAAAAATTCATGCGTTTGTCTGGTGCTGAAAGTTTAGCAGCAGCAGGCAATGTATTTTTAGGTCAAACAGAATCTCCATTATTGGTTAAACCTTATTTGTCTAAAATGACAAAATCAGAAATAATGTGTTTGATGACAGGTGGAATGGCAACAATTGCTGGTGGAGTATTGGCGGCTTATATTGGCTTTTTAGGTGGCGATGATCCAGAAGCACAAGCATTTTTTGCCAAACATTTACTTACTGCATCTATAATTTCTGCTCCCGCTGCTGTGGTCGCTGCCAAAATGTTGGTTCCAGAAACAGAAAAATCAACGAAAACCTAAGTATTTCAAAAGATAAATGGGGGTTAACGCTCTTGAAGCCATCACCAACGGAACTTGACGGGCTTAAATTAGCGGTAAATGTAGGCGCAATGTTATTGGTTTTTATAGCAATGATGGCTCTTGCCAATGGAGTTCTAGGCTGGTTTGGAAATATTGGGGGTCTCAACGATATAATTGCAGCCAATACCAACTACGACAAACTTTCGTTTCAATTTCTATTTGGATATGCTTGCGCTCCAATTGTTTGGATGATGGGTGTTGAGAATGCAGACATTGTGTATGTTGGTGAATTACTAGGACAAAAAACAATTCTAAATGAATTTGTTGCTTATCCAAGACTAGGTGAAATGAAAGACCAAAATCTTATTAGTGAAAAAAGTATTATTATGTCCACCTACATGCTTTGTGGATTTGCGAATATTGCTTCTATTGGAATTCAAATTGGAGGAATTGGTGCTCTGGTTCCATCTCGAAAAGGTTTGCTTTCACAATTAGGTGTTAGAGCTTTAATTGGTGGAACATTAGCCTGCTTGATGACTGCTGTTGTGGTTGGAATGACCATGTAAAAAACAAAAAAAACCACAAAAAATATATTTTGTGATTTTCATTTTCAAGTTTTAAAGTTTCTTACAGAAAATTCTATTTTCTAGCAACCTATTCTAGTTCTAGATCTCACTACTACTCTATAAGCGCTATCAATTGATAAAGTTCCATTTATGGTTCCATCTTCCAAAACCATTCTATGTCCTTTGTGAATAATAATTTGACCAGTCACTTCTCCATTACCAGTAATTTTTATCAATTCAGCCTCTTCCCCTTTGATATCACCTTTGATAAGCCCTCCATTTATGACCATTGTACCAGACCTTTGAATAATAACTTGACCAGTTACTTCTCCCCCACCTACAACTCTTAATTTTCCACCTTGAATAATTATTTGTCCAGTCACTTCTCCCCCTCCTCTTATGGTTAAAGTTTCTTCTGGACCTACAACAATGTCTTTGGTTACCCTAGTTCTGATTGGACTATCAGGATGATCTACATTTCCAGTGGCACATACTAAATCTTTTGCAATTGAATCATTGTTTGCAGTTACTTCTATAGTAAAAGAAACTGCATCTCCTATTCCACATGTAATAGTTTGTCTTGAAAACAATAAGATATCACCTGTCTCATCAGACTTTAATGAACCTGATTTGATGTCTCCATTTTCTGAACTAAATTCACTAATAATTCCTGTAGCCATAATTTTATATTTTTTTTGTTAGTTAATAGGTTTTAAAATAAAGAATTATATTTTTAATAACCAAAATTTTTAAATAATAAATTGGTTCAGTAAATTAAAATTGTACTTTTACGAAATGAGATTGTTAACTCTATTAATATTATTATTTCTTGTATTTGTTAACGTAAAAGGACAAGTATCATCACAATTGATGGACTCTATAGAGGGATTGAATGAAGTTGAACAAGTCGCTTTAATTTTAAAAAAATATACCAACGAAGAGAAAGATGAATTTTTCAAATTGGGAATTAAAATTATTTCAAATTCAAAAAACAATTTCGATTACGAAAAATCCTTATTTTTTGCTCAAAAAGCATTTAGTTTCTATGATTTAGAAATTGATTCGGTTAATTATTACTTAAGTAAAGTAGATTTAAATTCCGAACCAACTGATAAAATTGATTTGAAATTACTTGTCAACAGAGCCAAAGGTTTGAGTCAAATGTTTAATTTAAATTACCCAACTGCCATTCAACATTTTCATGATAATATTGAATTAGCAAAAAATAATGGTTCACTCAGTCAACTCGAAAAATCTTATGCAGATGCAGCTTTGCCTCATTACTATTCAGACAACTTGAATGACGCTATCAACTATTGGAATAAATCATTGCATCTTTCTGAAATGACTAAAGATTACAATTCAGCTTATGGAACTTCCTTAAACATTGCTCTTTCCTATGCTCAACTTCAAATGGTGGATTCTGCAAAATCCTATAAACAAAGATGCTTTGAAATCGGAAATTACGAAGGAGTTTCTTTAATGCAATCTACTTTATATTTAAATTCCGGTGTTATTGAATATCAAAACAACGATTATAATGAAGCGATAAAAATGTTTAAAAAATCTACACAATTTTGTATTCAAGAAGGTGAACAAAACATTTATGCAAAGGCCATTTCTAATATTTCTTCTTGTTATTTAAAATTAGGTCAGCCAGAAAAAAGTAAAGAATATTTTAATGAAGCATTACAAATTGTAAAAGAAGCAAAAGAACAAAGTTTTGTTTATTCATTATACAAACAATTAGCACAAGCACATAATGAAACAGGGCATTATGAAGTGGCTTATTTATATTTAGATTCTGCTTTTGTACTGAAAGATTCTATTCTCAACGAAAGTAAAATAAAGCAACTAACGGAGCTTCAAAAAAAGTATGAATCTGTAGAAAAAGATAAAAAACAGAAAAACAGTGAAATGGTCATAATTTAGAGAAAGCATTAGAAAACCAAAGGTTAGAAACTGATATTCAAAAAAAACAGAAGTTATACCTTATTTTGATTGGGACTCGTTTCTGCTTTTTTGACTCTTTATTTTAAATAGATACAGACTTACTCAAAAACAAAAGAAAATCATTGAAAGTAAAAATAGAAGTTGAATCTCAAAATCTAAAATAGAAACGCAGCACAAACAACTAGAAGAAACGCATCACGAAATTTCAGATCTATCAAGTATGCGCAACAACTTCAACAAGCTGATTCTGCCCCCAAGAGAAGATTTAAAAAGAATTTAGGAAAAGGACAAAACTGTTTTACCCAAAGATGTTGTAAGTGGCGATTTTTATTGGGCACAAAAAATTAATAACAAAGTGTTTTTTTCGGCTGCAGATTGTACGGGGCATGGAGTGCCTGGTGCTATGGTAAGTGTGGTTTGTAGCAACGCACTCAATAGAAGTGTCAAAGAATTTAAACTCCTCGAACCCTTCGAAATTTTAAACAAAACGAGAGAAATCGTAATCGAAACTTTTGGAAGAGGAGGCAAAGAAGTGAAAGATGGAATGGACATCGCTTTGTGTGCTATCGAAGACAATGTATTGACGTATTCTGGAGCAAATAATCCATTGTGGATTGTTAGAAAAACGAACTTATTGACAGAACAACAAAATAATGATACTTCGATTCATTTATATGAGCATTATTCCCTTATCGAACACAAAGCAAATAGAATGCCCGTAGGTTTATTCCAAAATGTCGAGTTTTACGCAACTCACTATACCTTTACAAAAAGAAGATAGCATCTATATTTTTACTGATGGTTTTGCATCAATTTGGAGGCGATAAAGGTAAAAAACTGAAATATAAACCTTTCAAACAATTTTTACTCAATCTAGCAGAAGAAGATATGGATAATCAGCGCCTTATCTTACAAAACGAATTTGATTCTTGGAAAGGAGATTTCGACCAGATTGATGACGTGTGTATTATCGGTGTGAAAGTTTGATGTAATCAAAATTGAGCGCCAGATAATACCATCCGCCTCAGGATTGATGTGTATTATCGGAGTGAGGGTTTAGTTTGGAGTTCGTGGTTTGAAGTTTTGAAAATCATAACAAAACTTCAGAGGGATTCCAAAAGTGTTTTTCGAAATCAACTACCTGATTGTCTATGACTTTAATCCCTTCTGCATTCAGTTTTTGTTCCATCTCCTCTGGTGATGAAAAATTGGCTTTGCCTGTCAGCATACCCATTCTATTCAAAACTCTATGCGCTGGAACTGTAGTGTCATTTGCTGCTGCTTTCATGGCATAACCGACCATTCTTGCCGATTTTGAAGCTCCTAAATAATTAGCAATCGCTCCGTAAGAAGTGACTTTTCCATAAGGAATTAATCTTGCCACCGCTTGAGCATTCTCAAAAAAGTTGTATTTTACTTCTTTAGACATTTGAGTTAAAAATTCCTATTCACTACAAACTTTCCAATATTAACTTTATCGGTATTGAGTTCTTTGTGTTTAAAAAGATAAAGCCCATTACTTAAATCGGATAAATCCATTCTTAAATAATCGCCAGAGCCATAAAATATTTTAACCAAACTGCCATTGTTTGCAAAAATTTCTATTTGATAATCAGAAGGAAATCTTTGATTCGCATAAAAGAAAGCAAATCCATTTTCTACATAATTGGGATAAAATAGGAGTCGATATCCGCTTCTACTAAATTTGAGGAGGTTACTTGCAACAAAAATATCCCGTATTTTCTATCAGAAACCAACAATCTTCCACTAGGTAAAAAAGCGTAAATCCCCCACGCTCCTCTAAAATTAATTTCACCATCAGTATAAGTGTCGTAATAGGCAACTCTTTTGATGTTGGTCGGATTTCTTACATCGTATATCTCCAAACCATCATTATAATAGGAAAAATAAGCCAATCCATCTTTGACCATTACATTGTGCGGCATGGTCAAATCGAATGTGGGTGGTTTATCATAACTCAATACTTCAATATTAGACAAATCGGAAACGTCAAGAACTTTAAATCTCATTCCTGCAGTTTCGTCACACATCACATAAGTTTTGCCATCTTCACTCAACCAACCGCTGTGATTGTAGCCTTTATCAGGGTAAAACTCCAAAGTTCCCAAAGGTAAAGGCATGGTAGGGTTTGAAAAATCAGCTACTCTCATTCCTTGATTTCCAGCATGAATATAAGCAGTATCATTTCTAACAAAGACATCGTGAACATAGTCCACAAATTCATAATCATAAACTAAAGTGGGTTGTGTGGGATTATCCAAAGACAAAACCCTCATGGCAACGTCAAATGTTCCGTAAGTCAAACCACAAGCGTACAACAAAGCAGAAGAGGAATCGATAAAAATGTTATGACATCTCGCCAAATAAGTACTGTCGTCATACACCAAGTGAATGGAATCTGGAAGATAACTTAGGTCGTGAATTCTCAGCGAACTTTTGCCTTGATCGCATACTTCGTAGAGGTAACCATTGTAATCGTGATAATCTCTATGTATAGCCGTGAGATGGCGTCCTTCTATAAATTGAATCCTTTCTAAAGTATTATCATCATTGATTTTGATGATATTCGTTCCATTCGCAGAACCGATTACGCCATATTCTTTTCCTTCATGCACAAAACCCCAAACTTCGTTGTATGCACCTTCATTATACCAGCCATTAATCAATTCGTCCGACCAATTATCAAGTAATTTCACATCCTTGATTTGAGCAAAACCCAAATGGATGAGCAACATCAGAAAAAATGAAATCAATATCTTCATAAAGTAAAATTACATTTTTTTGTTTTGATTGGGAATAGAATGAGTGTATATTTTTTGTAATGAAGAATTTGAAGCGTGATCCAATTCATTTTCTCAAACAAAATACTATGATAAAAATATTATCATAGTAATCAAAAAAACTTAGTGGATTCCCAATAACCTTTGTTCAAATAGGTAACCTTTCCGCTCTCATACAAATTTCGCATCTCTTGTTAATTTGCTTTTGTCTAAGTCCAAGTCGTTACTAAACCAATCAGTCAATACTTTTTCAATTTCATTTTTATTAAATGTATTAGGGTTTCGTCTTGATTTTAAATAATTCTCTCTTGTCTTAATCGAGTAAAAAAACATCTAATAATTGCTTTAAATTTACTCCAAAAACACATCGTTCACAAGTTTTAATATCCGTAATTGTTCAAGCGAATTATTTTTTCCTATTTTTATGAAAAATTTATCAAACTAAAAATATGTTTTTTTATAGACTTTCTTCTTTATGGGTTTTGCTTACTGCTTTTTCATGTGGTGCATTAGGACAGAATTATACTTCCTACTTTATGGGAAATAACTTAGATGTTGTGACTGCACCTCAAGGTGGCGTTTGTCTTATGGGTGGGGCAACAGAAGATGACGAAGGCATGAAATGGTTTCTCAACAGAGCCAATGGCGGAGATGTTTTGATTTTGAGAACTTCTGGAACTGATGGCTACAATAGTTATTTTTTCAATGATTTGGGAATTTCATTAAATTCCGTAGAAACCATTGTTTGTCATAATGCCAATGCAAGTAACGAAATGTACATTCAACAAAAAATTCAACAAGCAGAAGCCATTTGGTTTGCAGGTGGAGATCAATGGGACTACATTTCGTTTTGGAGAGGAACAAAAATAGATTCTCTTATCAATGATGCCATTCACGAAAGAAATGTTGTTATTGGCGGCACAAGTGCTGGAATGGCCATTCAAGGAAAATATTATTTTTCAGCGCAAAATAGTACAATAACATCAGCGCAAGCACTTTCCAATCCTTTTGATGTAAATCTAACTGTCGATTCTCTTTCGTTTATTAAAAATAACTTTTTAGAAGATGTAATTACGGATACGCATTATGACAATCCAGACCGAAAAGGAAGACACACTACGTTTTTGGCAAGAATTATAAACGATTATGAAACTGTAGGAAAAGGCATTGCCTGCGATGAATACACTGCTGTTTGTATTGATCTAACTGGAAAAGCCATGGTTTTTGGTAATCCTAATTTCGATGATTACGCCTACTTTATTCAACCCAATTGCGATTTAAGTGATTTTTCACCAGAAAATTGCACTGCTGGAAATCCTCTCGATTGGAATCGAAACCAAGAAGCATTGGCAGTTTACAAAGTGAAAGGAACAGCCACTGGAAGTAATTTTCTCGAACTTTCGGATTGGAAAACAGGCAATGGTGGCGAATGGCTCAGATGGTCGGTAGATAATGGCGTTTTTTCTGAAATTAATGGAACAGCAATTACTTGTTTGAGCAGTTATGTTGTAGAAAATGAAACCTCAAATATTGAATTATTCCCAAACCCTACAGAAGGAATTTTATATTTAAATTCTGAATCATTAATCGAATCATTAATCGTCCATGATATTGTTAGGCGCAATAGTTTTAAAATCATTAACGATTGCAAACTACAATTGACTTATCTGTTTTGCCCAAAGGAAATTATATCTGTAGCTTCATTTCAGAAAATAAAAAACATTTTAAAAAGATTGTAATTCAATGATGTCTTTTTTTTGAATCGTTTATTTTGACATTTACAAAACTTCTGTGCCTATGAATGGTTGGCTGTGTTTCAACTTGCTCTATTCAGTTTTACTTACTCAAAAAAACATACTTTGTTGGTATTTTGCGCTTGCTTCATCCCTACTCTATACTCTATTTGTGTTTTATTGCTCATTTGTATTTAGAAACATTACTACAACTTTTTTATGCCGTGATGGCGGTTGTAGGTTGGTATATCATGGTACAATGAAAAAGTTGGTAGAAAAAATACAAACCCAATTGATGGAAAAAGACTGCTAAACCAGTTAAAATTGAACTACATAAAGAATGGGCTTTAAAGTATCACCTCATTAATATTGTAGTAAGTTCAATTATAGCAGTTGTCTTAGAGTTATATTTTTGCAAACTATACAAAGCAATTGAATCCTTTTGTGGATGCTTTTACAACAGTTTTTAGTTTAACCACGACCTACATGGTTGCCAAAGAGTTTTAACCAACTGGATTTACTGGATTGTAATTGATTTTACAAGTATCTTTTTATACTATGAAAGAGGTTGATAATTTAACATCAATGTTGTATCTTATTTATACTTTTATGGCTATTTCTGGATTTATATTTTGAAAAACAATACGAAAACAAAAATGCAATGTTAAACATTGCCATCATAGGACAAGAATCATCTGGAAAGTCAACACTTTGTAAATATTTGAGCAAACACTTTGATGGTGCTTATTTTAATGAATTGCTCAACCTTATTTAGAATCCAAAAACCTTGAAATATCAATTTGAAGATTTAGAAACTATCGCTCATAAACAAAATGAAGAACGAAAAGCATTACAAAATCTATTAATTTTTTCATTACGGAAAACATCAGTTTAAAAATTTGGTCGGACTACAGATATGGAAAAACCAGCATTCTACAACTTATTCAAGAACAAGAAATTTGACTTTTATTTACTCTTTTAGACAGACCTTCCATGGGAATACGACCTTCTAAGAGAAAATCCAAATGACAGATATGAATTGTTTGACATCTTTAAAAGGAACTTCATCAAAAAAACTTTCTTTGTCGTGAATGGAAAAGAAGAACAAAGAATGGAAAATGCTGTTCAAATCATTCAAAGTAATTTAAACTACCAATGACAAGAAAACGAAATGACAAAATATTTCCCGCAGATTACGCAGATATACGCAGAATAAATCAACGAGATTTTCAGGAGAAAAATTTATACATATCACCCCCTACTTACGCTTCGGTTAGTACAAATCCAAAGGGGGAATTAATATGCAATTGTCATTTTAACTTATGCTGTTTCTAAAAAAAGTGGATACTCTGCATGACGTACTTTAGCCAAATTGAAAATTTGATAAAGAATATTTTTCTGTTCATTACAAAAGTTTAAGAATAAAAATTTATCTTAGCAACGCATAAACGAAAAATGAATGATAGTTGTTTTGTATAGCGAATAGTTGATGGTAATTTTATTTATTAATCTTTAAAATGTCAATTAAATTTGATAAAATTGAACACTGATTAGGCAGATAATCGCTGATTTATTGAGTTAATATTTTAAAATTTTTCATTCTTAAAAATGACATTACATTTTCATAATTTATCCTTATTGAGTTTGAAAACCCAGTTAAAATCTGCGTAAATCATAAAAAATCTGCGTCATCTGCGTTCTATTAGAATTATGAAAATTAGATGAAACTAAAATTAAAAAAAACTTTGCGGAGAATAATTAAGTTATTCTCATTAAATATGCGGAGATTATTTCGTATATTTACCGCAAAAAAATAAAGTCACATGTCTAAATACATTTATGAATATCAGAATTGGCCAGAATTCACTTGGAATGATAGGAAAATTGCTGTGACTTTAGGTAAAGTTCGTCATCTACAAGGAAAGATTTTCGGACAATTGACTGCATTAGGTTTTTCTATAAAAGAAGAAACAATTTTAGCAACCTTGACACTTGATATTATAAAATCTTCGGAGATAGAAGGTGAATTTTTGAACCAAGAACAAGTGCGCTCCTCAATAGCCAAAAGACTAGGTTTTGAATTTGCAGGTGTTATTCATGAAGATAGAAATGTAGAAGGTATCGTTGAAATGATGCTTGATGCAACTCAAAGATTTGATAAAAAACTAGATCATGAAAGGATTTTTGGCTGGCACGCATCACTTTTCCCAACAGGTTGGAGTGGAATGCATAGAATTGATACGGGCTGTTATCGCAATGGAGAAATGCAAATTGTGTCAGACCCTATGGGAAAAGAAAAGGTTCATTTTCAAGCTCCTTCTTCAAATGTTGTAGAGAAAGAAATGAACTTATTTTTAAATTGGTTAAATTCAAAATCAAACATTGATGGAGTTATAAAAGCTGCAATTGCACATTTTTGGTTTATTATTATACATCCTTTTGATGATGGCAATGGACGTATTGCTAGAGCAATTACAGATATGTTACTTGCTCGTTCCGAGGAAAGTTCTCAAAGATTTTATAGTTTGTCAAACCAAATTCTCAATGAGAAAAATAAATATTATGAGATATTGCAAAAAGTTCAACATAACTCTGGAGATTTAACAGATTGGCTGGACTGGTTTTTAAATTGTATGTATAGGGCATTGGAAAATACCGAAGAAACTTTAAAACGTGTCCTAGTAAAATCAGAATTTTGGGATAAGCATAAAGAAACAATACTAAACAGCAGGCAAAGACTCATTTTAAATAAACTTTTTGACGGGTTTAATGGCAAATTAAAGTCTTCAAAATGGGCAAAAGTTGCTAAATGCTCTGCAGATACAGCGTTAAGAGATATAAAAGATTTAATTGAAAAAGGAATTTTAAAACAAGAAGAGTCAGGAGGGCGCAGTACTAATTACGAACTAACCGATGAATGGAATAGTCAATAATTACAAAAGAGTAATCACTACCAACTTAACATCTTCAGGAAGAATCTGCGGTAATAAAGGAAA
>JAGYKU010000002.1 GCA_018401455.1 Flavobacteriales bacterium | reverse complement strand
TTTTACCTTTTGAGAATGAAGTGACAGCAAAAAATCTCCTTCCAACATTGGAATACAAAAATGCTGAAGTCATAGAAGTCAACTCTCTGAAAGGGTTTTATTTGATCAATAAAAAACCTAAAGAAACTTTCGAAAAAAATTATGAAATCATAGAGATTAACACTGCCGACACACTTGCATTTTCATCTTTGCCTGGCATTGGTATTGGTTATGCCAAAAGAATTATAAAATATAGAAATCAATTAGGAGGTTTTAGAAATGTAGAACAAATGAAAGAAACCTATTATTTGCCTCCTGAAATAATTGATAATAATCTTGCTTATTTTTCGGTTGATAGTATGCAAATTTCAAAAATAAATATTAATATTGCAGAGGATTCAATTTTAAAAAATCATCCTTATATTGATTGGAAAGTTGCCAACTCAATTGTCCAGATGAGAAAAGTACATGGGAAATATAAAAAAGTCTCAGACATCAAAAAATCCGTTTTGATTGATGAAAAGTTATTCCTTAAAATTGAACCATACTTAACAACAGAATGACCATACAAGAAAAAATAGATAGTGCCATCAGAAACGTTCCAGATTTTCCTAAACCTGGAATACTATTCAAAGATATTACACCAATATTGGAAGACGCACAATTATCACAAGAAATAGTAAATGAGTTTGCCAAAGATTGGAAAGGAAAAATTGATGCAGTAGCAGGAGTTGAAAGTAGAGGTTTTCTTTTTGGATTTCCGCTAGCAATGGCACTTGGTATTCCTTTTATTTTAATCAGAAAAAAAGGGAAATTACCCTACAAAACAATCAGTTATAAATATGATTTGGAATACGGAAGTGCCGAAATTGAGATGCACCAAGGTTCTGTTTCAAAAAGTATGAAAGTACTCGTTCACGATGATTTATTAGCCACTGGCGGCACAGCAGAAGCGGCAGCACAATTGATTATGAAAGAAGGTGGCGATATCGCTGGGTTCTCGTTTTTAGTAGAGTTGGCTTTTTTAGAAGGAAGAAACAAATTGAATCAACATAGCGATGCTGTTTCGAGTTTGAAAATATATTAATTATAGAATAACACAATAAACATACACACAATGAATTTTGATTTAACAGAAAATGAATTAATGATTCAGCAAATGGTTAGGGATTTTGCTGAAAAGGAAATACGACCTAATGTGATGAAATGGGATGAATCCCAAGAATTTCCTATTGAAGTTTTTCGCAAAGCAGGAGAATTAGGTTTGATGGGGATTTTAGTTCCTACAGAATATGGAGGTTCTGGAATGGGTTACAATGAATACATCATGACCATTAGAGAAATTGCAAAAGTTTGTGGATCAATTGGACTTTCTGTTGCGGCTCATAATTCACTTTGTACCAATCATATTTACAAGTTTGGAAACGAAGAACAAAAGAAAAAATGGTTGCCTAAATTAGCAACAGCTGAATGGATTGGTGCTTGGGGTTTGACAGAGCCTAATACTGGTTCTGATGCAGGTAGAATGAAATGCGTAGCCAAACAAGATGGTGATTATTGGGTGTTGAATGGTTCAAAAAACTTTATCACTCACGGAAAATCTGGAGATTGTATCGTTGTTATAGCAAGAACTGGAGAGTTGTTAGATTCTCACGGAATGACTGCTTTTGTGGTAGAAAGAGGAACGCCAGGTTTTGAAGGAGGAAAAAAAGAAGACAAATTAGGAATGAGAGCTTCTGAAACAGCAGAGGTTATTTTTACAGATTGTAGAGTTCATAAAGATAATATATTAGGTGAAGTAGGTGACGGTTTTATTCAAGCTATGAAAATTTTTGATGGTGGAAGAATTTCTATAGGAGCTTTAGGATTAGGAATTGGAGAAGGTGCTTTGGAAGCTGCCATCAATTATTCTAAAGAAAGAGAGCAATTTGGAAAACCCATTTCTTCTTTTCAAGGGATTTCTTTCAAATTAGCCGATATGGCTACAGAAATTGAAGCAGCAAAATTGTTGTTGTATCAAGCAGCAGATATGTTGATGAAAGGAAAGAAAGTGATGAAAGAATCCGCAATGGCTAAGTATTTCGCTTCAGAAGTTGGAGTAAGAGTTTCAACAGAGGCTGTTCAGATATTTGGAGGATACGGTTACATCAAAGAATTCCCCGTAGAGAAGTTTTATAGAGATAGTAAATTATGCACAATTGGTGAAGGAACTTCAGAAATTCAAAAATTAGTTATTTCAAGAGCGTTGCTAAAGTAAACATAAAGGATATACATTGAAATTAAAAATCCCAAGATGAATCTCTTGGGATTTTTTTATGCATAGAAAATAATTAATGCATTTTAGAAATGATAGAAGCTGCAACTAAGGCATCTTCACATTCAAGTATTTTATTTGCCATTTTTTCACCCTCTTCAGATGAGCCTTTAACTCCATTATATTTCTCAACCCACTCGTCATAGCATTTTGTTTTATCTTCTCCTTCTTTTTCTGCACATGCACAAAATTCGTTTCCAGCAGCTTCAACATCAATACTTTTATTAAAAAAACCAAAACTATTATTGGAGGAATGTTCTAACAGGAATTCTATTTGTTCAAAAGCAAACTCAATTTCTTCATTTACTATTTTGTTGTCATAGAGTTTAGCTCCTATTAATAATATTTTATGTCCACATTCACAGTCTACTGCTGCTTTTATTGTTTCTCCAAAATAGTCTGCACGTTCATCATCATTCATTTTTGACAATTCATTATTAAACTCTTTAATAATTGGCAGACTACACTTTAAAACATCCTTTATTTTATCATTTTTTTGCTCAAAATCAATTAAATCATATTCATCTTCTAAACCTGATTCAAGAAAACATTCACAAATCTTTTCCACGTGAGAGTTGGCTCTTTTAGAGCATGAACTCATACTAAAACCTAGAACTATAAGAAGTATTAAGTAATTTTTCATTTATTTTAATTTAGGTAAAAAAAAAGCACTTCAAATTGAAGTGCTTTAAAGTTAGTTCTAGGGAAATAATTATTGCATTTTAGTTAGAACTGACAATGCACTTCCAGCATCGCATTTAACCATAGCTTCACCTAGTTTTTTACCATCTTCCTCTGAACCTTTTGCTCCTTTGTATTTAGCAACCCATTCATCATGGCATTTAGTTTTGTCATCACCTTCTTTTTCAGCACATGCACAAAATTCTTCTGCAGCTGCGTCAACATCAATTCCTCCACAAGATGTCATTCCTAAAGCAGCAACAACTGCTAATGATAATAATACTTTTTTCATTTTTTAGTTTTTTTTAAAATTAATAAGTGGTGTAAAATTATATTTTTTTTTAATAATAGCAAATCATTATGAACTAAAATATTTTATTTAATTCATTATTTGTTAATACATTTTTTTTCAAAACGACACAATTTACTTTTAAATCAATATTTTCTATATCTAAAACAAGTTAGAAAAAATTAATCGCAATCTTCTCTTTGATCTAACTTATCGTTAAACTCTTGGACAACTTCTTTATCTTTTCCTTCGAGAAATTTATTTACAATTTTTTGACATTCTGAACTTTTATCAGATGCTTTTTTTGAAAGTTCATTGTGTTTCTCAGGATCATTCGTGAATCCAACTTCATCAGCTTCTTCTAATATACTCCACATTTGATTTTGACATTCGCAAAATTCATTTAAAGTTTTATCCAATTCTGAAACACTTTCTCCGCAAGATGTCATTCCTAAAGCAGCAACAACTGCTAATGATAATAATACTTTTTCATTTTAATTTTTTTTAAAATTAATAAGTGGTTTTAAAATTATATTTTTTTTAAATAATAGCAAATCATTATGAACTAAAATATTTTTATTTAATATAATATTAAATTTCTTAATTATTTTTCAAAGCAGCACAATTATCTCTCATCTGTTCAAACGCCTTCATGTCTTTTTCTTGAAGTTCGATAGACATTTTTTCACATTCTTGAAGTTTCTTTTCCAAATTTTCTTGATCCAATTCGGACTTAGTTTCGTTGAGTTCTGTATAACAAACACAAACTTTATCTGCCTCTTCTGGTGACACTCCACCACAAGAAGATAGTACTAAGGAAGCAATTACTAATATTGATGATAATGATTTTTTCATTTTAAGATATTTTAAAATTATTTAATTTGAGCGCAATTTAATTAAAAATCACATACATTCGTTGGTTGTCAACAAAAACTCTTGTCTTTTATCTTCTTCGAGAGATTCGTTGTAATCATGTTGCAATTTTGCGCACTTCATAAAATCCTCTTCGTTTGCATTTTCAAAACAATCACAAACTGCTTCAACTTTTTCGTCATAAGATAGTTCTTTCTTTTCTTCACTTTCTTCGGAAGTTCCGCAAGCACTATGCATTAACAATAAAGATAAGCCTAATAGTAATTTCATTTTTTTCATTTTGTTTTATTTTTTTTATTATTCATTATTTGCCCAAGAAATATAAAACAAATTCATTAATAGTTTTTTTATTTGACAATTTGCACTTTTGAAACATGACCAAAATTATCTTGGATCAAATAAAATCCATTTTCTAAATTTGAAAGATTTATTTGAATCACATTCCTATATTCACCTTGAAGTGCTCCTAATAAATTAAACACCTGAATATTTTCATTTACTTTATTGAAAAATATTAGTCCCGTAGAAGGATTCGGATAAACTACAAAATCATTGTTTTGATAAGGATTAGTAATACTTACAGAATTTATTGCAATACAATTTGAAGTTTCCGTACAACCATTATCTGTAATTTCCACTGCATAATTACCATTGTTTGTAGCGGTAAATGACTGATTATTTTCTCCAGATATAGGATTGTTTCCATTATCACAATCTAACCATTGGTATTGAGCTCCAGAAAGATTTGCAGTTATGGTTTCGTTTGTTTGTGAAACTGTATTATCGACAGAGTTAATTAAGACATTTAAAGTGAATATTTCAGAACAACTACCTATTTCAGGAGTGAAGATATATGTGTTTGGTATTGTATTGTCAATAACTTCAGGAGTCCAATTTCCAGAAAGTCCATTGGATGAGGTAGTAGGTAAACTTAGAGGAGTAGTATTAGAACAAATTGACAAACTATTTGAGAAACTAAAAGTTGGTGTAATTACAGAAGTTAAGGAATCACCTCCTATATACCAATTCTTAATTGTTGTAAGATTATTGTGGGCAGTTTGGGCTGATGGCAAATAACCTTTTCCTACAACATGTAAACTTAGATTATTGGGAGTAGCAGGATTTGCTTCCCAACCTACTAAAGTTACTGAATAATTATAACAGTCTAGTCCACTATTCATGAGCATTTGGCAAATCCCCCCGTTACCACAAGTTGCTATTTGTGAAATACTGCTTAAATTCCAACTTCCAATATCCTGATTGAATTCAGATGCATTATTAAACATTCTATCCATGTTTATTACATTACTTACGTTCCAATTTCCTATATCTTGATCGAAAGACTGGTTATTCAGAAACATTCTAGCCATACTTGCAACATTACTTACATCCCAATTTCCAATGTTTTGATTAAATGAATTTGCATTTTCAAACATTGATGACATAGATGTAACATTTCCAGTATTCCAGTTTCCAATATTTTGATTGAAGGAAGTTGCACTATTGAACATTGAGCTCATATTTGTAACGTTTTCTGTGTTCCAACCGCTAACATCTTGATTAAAAGAGGTAGCATCATTAAACATTGATTGCATATTAGTTACATTTTCAACATTCCAATTTCCAATATTTTGATTAAAACTTGTTGCGTCATAAAACATTGCCTCCATAGTCGTAACATTTCCTGTATTCCAATTACCAATATTTTGATTGAAGGAAGTTGCTCCCAAAAAAACATATCCCATATTTGTAATATTATTTGTATTCCAACTTCCAATTTCTTGTATGAATTGAGAGCAACCTCGAAACATTTCACTTATACTTACTACATTCGTCATATCCCAATTTTCAATTGTTGAGTTGGCAGTTAAATTAGTGCAATTACGAAACATACGTGAACAGTTTGTGACATTCGATAAATTTGGAATATCAGTTGCCGTGACTTCAACGTTGGTGCAACCATCAAAAGCCTGATACATACTTTCATAAGGAATTGTTCCCCACTGTACAACTTCTTTAATATTTTCTTTAAGTTGGTTCGCAATTACAATCCTAGGATATAAACCTGAAATTTCAATGCGATAGTCTGTATTCGAAATAAGTCCATTTATAAAAACAGCACTTGATTGTGATGAAAAAACTCCATTATTTGAGGGGTTTGCTACTTCCTCCCAATATACATCAAAACTATATGGACCTATTCCACCACCTGTAAAAGTAGCAATAACTAATGATGTTCCAGATTCAGTATTCCATTGTGTGATAAAATTATCAGTGGAACCTGGTGTTATTTGAGCAAAAACAGAAACAGTTCCTAATGAAACAGTTCCAATTAATGTAAACATGATTTTTGTAAAAGATTTTTCATATCATATATATTTTTTTGTTAATAGTTTTTTTCAATGTTTGAAATTTATTTATTGTATTAAAAATAATTTCATACAAATCTCTTAAATTGAGGATGGCTTTATGTCATTCAAAAGGATGATTTTTAAGATTATTGACTTTTTGTCAATTTATTAATGTCTCCTAATAGGTTTAAAATCAAACAAAAAGGATTTTTCAATACCATCATACTTTAAAATGAAATATATTTAACTTATTTTAATTGTCTTTTTAATATCTTTACAAAGTCACATATTTGAATTCAAAAAAAATGGTAAAACCAATCTTTTTAGTTTGTAATTTTTTATTCGCTCTTTTTGCTACACCTTTTTTTGCTCAAAACAATTCACTAGAAAAAGACAAATTGGCTGTGGATACCTTGTTTTTTTCTGACCAAAAATTAGCACTTACTATATCCGAAAAAAACATTCCGATAGCACTTCAAGCAAAAGACACTTTTCATATTACCTATTTCCTAGATCAGGCAGGTGAATTGAACAGAATGGCGGGAAATTACGATAAAGGCATAGAACAAATGCAAAAATGTCTGCTATACAAAGTAAATTGGGAAGATTTAAAAGATTTGTCATTAACGTATAATAACCTTGGAAAAGCCTATATTCGAAAAGGACAGTATGAATTGGCGATTTATCATTTTATAGAAGCTTTAAAATTGATGGAAACAGACCAGAATTTAATGGGACAAGGTTTTTATTTAAACAATATTGCTGCGGTATATGATTTGCAACACAATTACGAAAAAGCATTAGAATATTATATGCAATCTCTAGTTATTAAAAAGGAAATTGGTGACGAAACAGGGATTGCTGCTTCTTATACCAACCTTGGAATCACGTATTTAAATCTCGGTAATTACGAACTGTCTTTCAAATACAATGAAGACGCATATAAAATCTATAAAAAACACGATAAACCTTCCAAAACTGCTCGAACCCTAAATAATATGGGTGAAGTAAAGATGAAAATGGAGCAAATCAATGAAGCAATGTCCTTCCTTCAAAAAGCATATGCTCTGGATAGTATTAATGAGGATGATTTTTTAAGAACTAATATTCTCCAAAATTTATCTAAAATTCATTTACAAAATAACATTCTTGATTCTGCATTATTTTATATTACCAAAGCAGAAAATAGAGCAAGTGCTTCGCAATCATATAAAAGTCTGAAAGATATCTATGTCATAAAATCAGCTATTGAAAAAAAGAAAGGTAATTTCGAATTATCACTAAATTACTTAACCGCTTCTACAGAATACAATGATTCACTTATCAATGAATCAAATATACAAGCGATTTCTGAAATTACAGGAAAGTATGAATATGAAAAACACCTCAGAGCCATAAGCGATGGAGAACTCTTGATTGCGCAAAAAGAAAAAACGATAGAACAAGAAAAAATTAAGGTTGTATATTGGGTTGGAATCAGCATTTTCTTAATTGTGGCTGCCATTGTTTTATTTGTACTTTATTTTTTAAAACAAAAAAACACCCAATTACTCAAAGGGCAAATGGTGCTTATCGATAGCAGAAATAAGTATCTGAATTCGCTCAATCAGAAAATAAAAACAGAATTAGACCGCACACAAATTTCTTTAGAAGAAAAAGAAGAATTGATAAATAATGTATTTGTAAAATCAAAATCAACAGAATTACCTCCTGAACTTCTAGCTCTTTCCAAAAGAGAAACCGAAGTGCTTTCTTATTTGGCTCTTGGATGGAGTGACGACCAATTGGCAGAAAAACTTTTTGTTTCAAAATCTACTGTCAAAACTCATTTGCGAAGAATCTACTCCAAACTTTTAGTAAGAGGTAGAGCAGAAGCAGTTGCCATTGCCCACAAATATGATTTGGTTGGTAATGTTTCGGAGGAAGAGTAGTAATTCTCCTACACCTCCAACTTAAACTCCGAAGTTCTGTGGAATTTAATATCTGGATAATCCGCTTCGGCTTGCACCAAAAGGAAAGGTGAATCTGCCAAGAAAACTGGATTACCATCTTTGTCGTAGGCAATATTGTTCAATTTTCTTTTGATAAATTCTTCCAGTTTTTCTGGTTTATCAGTAGTCAACCAACATGCTTTGTGATGTGGTTTGAATTTGAAACTTGCTTTTGCCCCATATTCATGTTCCAATCGGTACTGTATTACCTCAAATTGTAATTCACCCACTGTTCCTATGACTTTCCTATTTCCTGGTTGTATGGTAAATAATTGAGCAACACCTTCATCACTCAGCTGAGAAACGCCTTTTTCCAATTGTTTGGTTTTCATTGGATCATCGTTTTGGAGTTCTTTGAAAATTTCTGGCGAGAAACTTGGAATTCCTTTAAACATAAATTGTTCTCCCTCTGTGAGTGTATCACCAATTTTGAAATTCCCAGAATCATACAAACCAATCACATCTCCTGGGTATGCAAAATCAACAACTTCTTTACTTTGCGCCATAAATGAAGTTGGATTGGCAAATTTCATTTTCTTTCCTAACCTTACGTGATTGTAGAAAGTATTTCTTTCAAAAGTTCCCGAAACAATTCTCAAAAATGCAATTCTATCTCGGTGCTTAGGGTCAATATTGGCGTGAATCTTAAATACAAACCCAGAGAATTTTGGATCAGAAGGTTCTATGATTTCATTTTCGTTTTTTCTTCCCCTTGGAGTTGGAGAAATCTCAATAAAAGTATCCAATAATTCTTGAACACCAAAATTATTCAAAGCAGAACCAAAAAACACAGGCGCCACTTCTCCCGAAAGATAGGTTTTCTCATCAAAAGGTTCGTAAACACCGTTTACCAATTCTACTTCTTCTCTCAATTCATTAGCAAAATTTTCCCCTACTACTTCTTCTAATTTGGGATCTGACAAATCTTTAATATTTACAATATCTCTTTGAATTTTTGTTTTGTTGGCGTCAAATAAATTCAAATTATTTCGATGCAAATTATACACCCCTTTGAAGCGATCTCCCATTCCAATAGGCCAACTCAGAGGCCTTACTTTTATGCTTAATTTTTCTTCCAATTCATCTAACAAATCGAAGGCTTCCTTACCTTCACGATCCATTTTATTTACAAATACAATTACAGGCGTATTTCTCATTCTACACACCTCCATCAACTTCTCTGTTTGACTTTCTACACCGTTGGCAGAGTCAATTACCAAAATTACGCTATCTACAGCAGTTAAAGTTCTGTAAGTATCTTCAGCAAAATCCTTGTGTCCAGGAGTATCGAGAATATTTATTTGTTTGCCACCGTATTCAAATGCCATCACGGAAGTAGCTACCGAAATCCCTCTTTGTTTTTCGATTTCCATAAAATCCGATGTGGCAGATTTTTTAATTTTATTGTTTTTTACCGCTCCAGCACTTTGTATCGCACCACCAAAAAGTAATAACTTTTCAGTTAGTGTAGTTTTTCCAGCATCCGGGTGACTGATGATACCAAATGTTCTTCTCTTTAAAATTTCTTCTTTTAATGCCATTAGTTGAATAAAATATTTGCAAAAGTAGACATTAAGATTTAGGTTCTCAAATTTTAATGAGATTGCTTTGGTATAGAAAAATATTACTATATTCTTATAATTCAAAAACTTTATGGCTTAAACTTTGATTAGGATATATCACTTTTTATTAAATTTGACAATTAAATGTATCCACAAAATGAAAAAAAACTAATTTACTACCATTAAACAAAGTATTTACATTCACTATTTTAAACTTTATACTTCATCTTTCGTTTTCACAAGACAGCAAACATGAAAAATGGCATTATTATGCTAATGCTCAAGGGGAAGAAGTTACTAAAAATAAGTGCTGTAAGAATCAATAATTTCTCAGATGGAATGGCAAGAATTGAAAAATATTTTGGATGGTGGAGCAAAGCGTATAATAATTACGGTTATATTATTGATACCAACGGAACATTAGTCATAAAACAAGATTTTGAAAAAGCGAGTGATTTTCAAATTTGGAATTGCTTCGGTAAAAAAACGAGGCGAAGATTTCTTTTATATTATTGACAAGTCAGGGAAAAAAATCATTAACAAAAACCTTCCTGTTGCGCCACTTATTCAAGAAAATACTATCATTTGGAGAGAAAACAAAAGTTTTGGAATTATGGATTTTAAAGGAAATATTATTGTTCCCGTGGGAAAGTATGTAGATTATAGTGGGTATGATGATTATGGACTATGTTGTGTTGCTAAAGAAAAAGATCCCAACACATGGTTATACGGATTTATTGACACGAAAGGAAATGAAGTAATTCCTTGCACCTACAAGCAGGGAGGAACAAGTAGTTTTAGAGGAGGATTGGCAAGAATGAAAATGACTAATGGTAAAACAGGTTTTATTGATACTAAAGGAAAAATAGCAATTCCTGGAATTCATAGTACTGCAGAATATTTTTCTGAAGGGTTTTACCCAGCATCTTTTGGAAAAAACAGAACATTGTGGGGCTTGGTAGATTCAACCAACAAAACCATCATTCAAGGAAAATATGATGATTTAAGAAGTCCCTATAAAGGCGCTGTGAGAGTAGAATTAAAAGGCAAACATGGCTATCTTAAAACAGATGGTACAGTTTTGATACCTATAGAATATGACGATTGGTCATTTGAGTTTTCTAGAGATGGATTAGCCGTTTTTGTAAAAAACGATATTTACTATGCTTATCAAATTAATGGTGAACTAATTCATAAATTTAATGCTGGAGAAAGAGTAATTAATGTAGTTCCAGAATACCAAACCATCATTTTTAGAGACAATGCTTCCGGTAGAACCAAAATGATGAATTTTGAAGGAAAAATAATTTTTGAAAACGAAAAAGTTTGTCACATTGGAACTATAAACAGCAACAGAGCGATGATTAGATATTGTGATTAAACTGACTTTAGCAGACAACTTTTAGAAGAATTT
Source organism: Flavobacteriales bacterium (assembly GCA_018401455.1). Lineage (GTDB taxonomy): Bacteria > Bacteroidota > Bacteroidia > Flavobacteriales_D > Parvicellaceae > Parvicella. The sequence continues at coordinate 106,645 of JAGYKU010000002.1, read as the reverse complement.
GTTTAGTTTTGTAATAATGTTAAACACCGAAAACATCATAATAAAATTCTCACCTCATATTTTTTGGGATACTGATGTAAAAGATATTGATTTACATACACACAAAAGATTTATCATACAGCGTGTTATTCAATATGGGATGATGGAAGATTGGGAACTTTTACAAAGTACTTATGGTTTAAATACAATTAAGGAAGAAGCAGTTCAGTTTAGAACTTTAGATAAAGTTTCTTTATCTTTTCTTTGTCATATTTTCAAACTTCAAAAAACTGATTTTAGATGTTATATATATCAACAGTTACTCCCCAATTATTGGAACTCATAAAAATTGAATCTTTTAACTTTTATATCAGTTGTTTTTATACTTTATGGCAACATTTTTAGCCAAGAATGTTTGGTCTTGAATGGCACTTACCAAGGAATGAACGTTTATGTTCAAAATCCTTTTGCAAGCAATGGTGTAGGTTTTAGTACTCAAAAGGTAACGGTTAATGGAGAACCAATAACAGATAATATTATATCCTCTACTTTTGAGATAGACTTAAAAAAATGGAATTTTAAATATGGTGATTCAGTTAGCATTAAAATCTACCATAATGAAAATTACACTCCTCGGATTATAGATAATTTAGCATTAACTTATCCTGCAACATTAACTTATGAAAATGTTAAATTAGATTCTACTGGTTTGCTAAAGTGGTGTGCGGTTAATGAAATTTCTTCAAAAAATTTTTATATTGAACAGTACAAATGGAATAGATGGATAGTAATTGGTCAAATACAAGGAACAGGCGGAAATGAATTAAACTGCTACGAATTTCAAGTGGATTTGCATTCTGGTGAAAATAAGGTTAGGCTAGTACAAGAAACTCATAGATACAATAATAATCAAGGGATATCACCCATAGTTAAAATATTGAGTGCACAAAATAATATTAAGAAGATTATTATGTCCGATTATTTCAATCCACACGATAATGGTATTGCATTTTCGCAGAAAACAAATTACATTGTCTATAACAAATATTACGAACCTGTTCTAAAAGGATTTGAGTCATATATAGATCTTTATGATTTTGATTATGGATATTACATAATTTGCTTTGATAATCAAATCTCAACTTGGTATTACAATAGTAGATTTAAAAGAATAAAAAACAAAAAATGATAGACCTTAGAAGTGACACCGTAACAAAACCTTCACGAGCGATGAAGGAGGCAATGATGAATGCGCCAGTTGGTGATGATGTTTTTGTGGAAGATCCTACTATCAATGAATTGGAGGAATTTGCAGCATCAATGTTTGGAATGGAAGCTGGACTTTTTTGTCCTTCGGGAACCATGACCAATCAAATAGCCATCAAGGTGCATACACAACCTGGTGATGAAGTGATTTGCAGCAGAGAATCTCATATTTATTGTTATGAAGGTGGAGGAATTGCAGTAAATTCTGGCATTTCTGCTAGATTGATAGAAGGTAAATCAGGAATGATTACCGCTGAAGATGTGGCGAATAACTTTAACAATCCCGAAGACATTCACTTTCCATTGACAAAATTGGTGAGTTTAGAAAACACTTCCAACAGAGGCGGAGGCTTGTGTTATGATTTGGAAGAAATTAGAAAAATAAAACAAGTCTGCATTGAGAAAAACTTGAAATTACATTTAGACGGTGCTAGATTGTTTAATGCACTCGTTGCCACAGGTCAAAATTCCAAAGATTACGGACAACTTTTCGACAGTATTTCGCTCTGTCTTTCCAAAGGATTAGGCGCTCCAGTAGGTTCCGTTTTGATTGGTAACAAAGAATTTATAAAAAAATCAAGAAGAGTCCGAAAAGTCTTGGGAGGAGGAATGCGTCAAGCAGGCATCATCGCTGCTGGAGGTTTATTTGCACTAAAAAACAACATAGAAAGACTTTCAGAAGATCATCTACATGCCAAAATCCTTGCTGATGCAGCCACTACCAATCCCAATATGGCTTCTGTAGAAACTCCTGAAACCAATATTGTGATGATAAACACCCACACAGATGCACAAAGTATGGTGGCTAATCTCAAAGAAAAAGGAATCTTGTGTATGGCTTTGGGGCCAAAAAGAATACGATTGGTAACACATTTGGACATTACCAAAAGTGAAATCGAATTTGTAGCCGAAACTTTGAAAACTATTGTTTCTTAATTTTTTTTCAACCTTAACGATTTAAGAGTTTAATGTCTTAAAATCTTTCGTCTTTTCGTCTTGAGTCTAAAAAAATCACCATTTCACAGCAATTTTCCCTGTTGATTTTCTACTTTCGAGAAAAGCGTGCGCATCGCCAATCTCTTCGATAGTAAAAGTGCCTCCAGAAGTTGGTTTCAAATCACCGATTTCGGTCAATCTTACTACTTCTTCTAAGCATCTTTTTAATGTTAAAGGCTTATAATCAGCAATTCTAAGCATATTTACACCAATGATACCTTTGGAGTTCATCAACATTTGAATAGGTGAAAAAATTCCGAAATTCCAAGCTAAATTCAAAGTTGCAAATGTTCCTCCTTTCTTTCCTGAACGTTCGGCAGCGCCATAGATTACAGACCTTCCTCCTTTATCTAGCAACTTCCAATCTTTTTTAAAAGTACTTCCACCTACAGAGTTGAAGGCTACATCAAGTTTTTTATCTCCAGATAATTTTAGTAATTCAGTTTCGAAATCATTGTTTCTATAATTGATAGGAAAATCCACTCCATTGTTCTTCAAATATTCAAATTTCTCATCAGAACCAGTAGTTCCAAAGATAGTGCAACCTTTAAGTTTGGCTAATTGTGTAAGCGCTGTCCCTACTCCACCTGCTGCTGCATGAATTAGAATTTGGTCGTTCTCAAAGAGATTTACACACTCATAAGCGGCAAAATATGCAGTGCAATATTGTGTTGCCAAAGCTGTAGCAAGCGTCATGTCCATATTATCAGAAATAATAGCACAAGCTCTGTAATCTGTTTTGGCAAATTCTGCATAACCACCAAATCTTGTCATGGCTACGACTCTTTTGTTGAGCAGGTAATTTGCTTCTTTACAAGCCACTTCAATTACTTTTCCCACGACATCATATCCCAAAACACTTGGCATCGGAGGAGCATCTTTGTACAATCCATTTCGAGCCATCACATCGGCAAAATTCAATCCGAAACCTTCCACTTCTATCAATACTTCTAAACCAGAAATGGTTGGCTTTTGAACTTCTCTTATTTCAAAGGCTTCTTTTGGATTTCCGTTTTTTACTAATACTGCTGCTCTCATTTTTGGAATTTATTATTTGACTGTAAAAATAGAAAAATCAAACAAAACAATTGATGCATCTTAAAATATTCATCTAACTTTAGCGTTTGGATTAAAATTTTAATCATTTTGAGTCAACTGAATTTATATTCTAAAAAACAACGTTGGAAGATTTTACTTTTCATCATCGCTTTGATAATTGTAGGACTTACGATTTGGTATGCCAGTTACATTACTCAAAAAGTAAGTAATGCCGAAAAACAAAGAGTGAATAATTGGGGAGAAACCATTCGTAAAAAAGCAGAATTGGTGATGGTGGCAAATGCCAGTTTTAAAAAAATTGCTGAAAATGAAAAACGTTATGTAGAGACTTGGATAGGTGCTATGATGGAAATGCAAAAAGATTTATCTGATTATAGTTTCCCGTTGAGCATAATTCAAAGCAATCAATTAGACCCAAAATCAAAAAACATCCCATTAATTCTTACAGAGAATGACAATTTTTCTTCTTCGAGTAATTTAAATGAAGTCCAAAATCATCCTGACAGCATTGCCAAATTTATTAAAGAATGGTCGGAACTAAAAAAACCAATTGAAATAAAATACGCAAATGATAAAAGTCAAAAGATTTATTATAGAAACAGTGATGATTATTACAATTTACAGTATAAAAGTGATTCATTGATTGATGCTTTTAATAGAGATCTTGTGCAAAACAAAGACTTGGTTCCTGTTCTATTAATAGATTCCGAAACGCAAGAGGTTATTGCTACAAATTTGGATACTAATTTAATCAATACGCCTGAAAAACTTCAAATAGAATTGGAAGCGATGCAATTAGAAAACACTCCCATTCAAATTAATTTAGAAGAAAACAAGAAAGGAATATTGTATTATCGTGAAAGCACTACTTTGGCTCAATTGCGTTATTTTCCTTATGTAATTTTGTCTATCATAACTGTTTTTGCGTTCATTTCCTACTTGCTTTTTAGCACCTTTAGGCGTGCAGAACAAAACCAAGTATGGGTAGGGATGGCAAAAGAAACTGCACATCAATTGGGAACACCATTATCGTCTTTGATGGCGTGGATTGAATTGCTAAAAGCAGAAGGCGTAAGTGAATCTTACCTTTCTGAAATGTCAAAAGATTTGGAAAGATTGGAGACAGTAACCGATCGTTTTTCTAAAATTGGTTCTGAAAATAAACTGTATGTTGGAAATATAGTAGAAGAAGTGCATCACAATATTTCATATCTTAAGAATAGAGTTTCTGGTAAAGTGACTATCGAGGTTGAAAATACGCAAAAAACACTTAATTCTAACATCAATGCATCACTTTTGGGATGGGTTATTGAAAATATTGTGAAAAATGCTGTTGACGCTATGGAGGGTGACGGTAAAATAGACATTTATCTATTTGAAGATAAAAACTTGAATATTATTGAGATTAAAGATACTGGAAAAGGAATTCCGAATCAAATGATGAAAAATGTGTTTGAACCCGGATATACCACCAAAAAACGTGGATGGGGTCTTGGACTTTCATTAGCCAAAAGAATTATAGAAGAACACCATAAAGGTAAAATATTTGTAAAATCCTCAGAGTTGGGAATTGGGACAACATTTAGAATTGAATTGCCAAAAGTTTAAGTAAATTGTACAAAGTATAATGTACTATGTACAATGATTTTTTTCAGAAGATTGTACATAAAAAACTTACAACCCTGCCTCTACCTGTCGACAGACACGGTGCGGCAGACAGGCTTTAACTTTTAACCTTCAACGCTTCGGATTTTTACTTTTTCCTCCAAAACTTCAAATCAAAACGCGGTGGTTCTTCATTTCTAACTCTATTCACATAAAGTATAATTGCAAAAAAAGCGAAAATTACATTAGGAACCCAAACAGCAATCATTGGAGAAAGACCAACATTTGTAGCTGCGACAGTAGTCATTTTCATAAAAAACACATAAAGAAAACAAATTAGAAGACCAATAAAGATACTTTTTCCTACCCCTTCTCTACTTTTTCTGGACGCTACTGCAATTCCTAGCAAAGTGAGAATATATGCAGCAAACGGATAAGCCGTACGTTCATACAAAACAATCTCGATTGCAGTTAAATTATTAGCTCCTTTTGCTCTTTGTTTGTCTCTATATACAGTTAATTCTTCAGTAGTCATAGCTTCTAAAGCATTATTTACATAACCTAATTCGTTGATAGAAAAGTGCAAAACAGTATCTACTTCAGTAATTTGAGTAACAGTTTCGGAGGAATCTGAAATGCTTCTAATGAATACTTTTGTGAACTTCCATTTATTAGACAAACTATCGCCAATTGCAAGATGTACCTGCATATCTTTATACATTTCGTATAACCCATCCTCATTGTATTTCCAGTTTTCAATCCACATTCTATTTACAGAATTGTTAATAGGAGAAAAACTATTATAATGAACGATAGTGGAATCATCGATTTGAAGATTAATGTTATTCAATGCTGAAGCCGTCCAAATGTATTTATTTTCAAAATCTATTCTCTTTTTATTAGCGTGAGGCACCCAATAATGATTGGAAAGCAAAGAAAAAATTAAGATAAGCGTACTCACAATCATGTAAGGTCTTGTAAATCTCAAAAAACTGACTCCATTACTCAAAATTGCAATGATTTCACTTCTTTGTGCCATCACACTTGTAAAAAACAAGACTGCTAAGAATATAATCAAAGAACTAAACAAGTTCATGTAATGAATGAAAAAATAGGGATAATACTCAACAGCTATTTTTAAAACAGTAAGTTCTGTGTCTGGCTTTGCGAAATCTCTTAGCCTTTCACTAATATCAATTACCATGGAGATACTCATCACCACCATAATCATAAAAATGAATGTTCCTAAAAACTTTCTTGCAATATATAAATCTAATTTTTTCAAATTATAATCTATGCGTCAATTTAGGTACCATTTGATTTTTCCATTCGATAAAATCACCTTCTAGAATATGTTTGCGAGCCTCTTTTACCAACCAAAGGTAGAATGCTAAATTGTGAATACTAGCAATTTGACCTGCCAACCTTTCTCTCGAAGCAAATAAGTGTCTAACATACGCTTTGGTATAAAAAGAATCCACATAAGAAGTTCCAAAAGGATCGAGTGCCTCATAACATTTCTCCCACTTTTTGTTTTTCATATTCAAAACGCCTTCACTTGTAAATAACATACCATTTCTAGCATTACGAGTTGGCATTACACAATCAAACATATCAACACCAAGAGCTATATTTTCTAAAAGATTTACTGGAGTACCAACGCCCATTAGGTATCTTGGCTTTTCCCAAGGTAATATATCACAGACAATTTCTGTCATTTCATACATATCCTCATGAGGTTCCCCTACAGAAAGACCACCAATTGCATTTCCTTCTCTTTCGAAAGAAGCAATCATCTCTGCTGATTCTTTTCTCAGATCTTTATAAACACTTCCTTGAACTATTGGGAAAAGTGTTTGGTCATAACCATATTTACCTTCAGTAGTATCAAATCTTTCACAACATCTTTTGAGCCATCGGTGTGTCATGTGCATTGATCTTTTGGCATATTTATACTCACATGGATAAGGAGTACACTCGTCAAAAGCCATAATGATGTCAGCACCAATAGTCCTTTGAATGTCCATCACATTTTCTGGAGAAAAAAAATGCTTACTTCCATCTATGTGCGATCTAAAAGTAACTCCTTCTTCTTTAATTTTTCTTGTTCCAGAAAGAGAGTAAACTTGATAACCGCCACTATCTGTTAGTATAGGCATATCCCAATTCATAAATTTATGCAGCCCTCCAGCGCCTTCCAAAACATCCAATCCAGGTCTTAAAAACAAGTGATAGGTGTTTCCTAATATAATATGCGCTTTAATATCCTCTTTTATTTCATGCTGGTGCACACTTTTTACAGTAGCTGCTGTTCCCACAGGCATAAAAATAGGCGTTTCTATTTTTCCGTGTGCTGTGGTTACTACACCTGCTCTCGCTTTACTTTGAGGGTCTGCTTTTATTAATTCAAATTCCATTATACTTCTTTATCTAATTGGCAAAGATAGAATGAAATATCAAATTGTAGTGATGTGTATATACAGTTTGGTGTTTTTTTGAAGTTTTAAACAGTTAGACAAAAGACTTTAAGATTCAAGACGCTAAGACATCTTGTTTTGTTAATTGCTATTTCGCTATTAAATAGGACGATGAAAAAGAGATAAAATTACTATTTTTTTGAAACTTTTCCGCTATAAAAAGACATATTGACTTTAATTTAAGACATTAATTTAAAAGCCATTATCGACAAGATATAATAGATTTAATATTTTCTAATTCTAGTCTTGATGTCTTTTGTCTTAGTATCTTGAATCTTCAAAACTCCTCCTTAATACAGTTTCTAGTTGAAAATAGAATTAAATGATATACTTTTGCAAACTTATGTATTGGATAGGGGCACCATTAAGATTTTTGTATAAAGTTTATTTTGGAATGATTTATTTCGTTTCAGGTATTATTTTATACCCTTATTTTATGATTGCTATTCGCCATAAAGACAAGTATAAAAAAGCCGCAAAAGCTAAAAAAGTATGGAGCAATGTAATTTGTTATTGTTGTTTTATTAAAGTCAAACTTATCAATGAAGAACATTTCCCTAAAGAAGGACCTTATATTGTTTGTGCAAATCACGCGAGTTATTTAGACATTATATTAATGTTTAAAGTCATTCCTCATGATTTTGCATTTCTAGGTAAGGCTGAAGTTTTAAAATGGCCCATTATCAATGTTTTTTTTAAAAATGAAATAGATATTCCAGTTTATCGTCATCAAAGAAAACTAGCAGCAGAAAGCATTCACAAAACCAATGAAGCGCTTAGAAACAATAGAAGCATTGCCATTTTTCCTGAAGGAAAAATGCAAGATCAACCTCCTGTTATGGAACGTTTCAAAAATGGTGCTTTTTCAATGGCTGTTGAGCATAATGTGCCAATAGTTCCGATTACCTTTAAAAATAATTACAAGTTGTTTTCAGACCATACAGATTTTTGGGGTGCTGGACGACCAGGAATTGCAAAAGTATTTATTCACCCCATTATAAAAAGTGAAAATAAAACAGAAATAGTATCTTTGCGAGACAAAACTTTTGAGTTAATAAATAGCGAATTATAAAAATAAACACGGACACTTATGAATATCGATTTAAAGACGGTTGACAAAATAGCTTCATTATCAAAATTGGAATTCAATGGAGATGAAAAGGAAGCTATCGTTAAAGACATGAACAAAATGTTAGATTTCGTAAGTAAATTGAGTGAGGTAGATACAGAAGGAGTGAAACCATTGATTCACATTACAGACGAAGTGAATGTATTGCGTCCTGATGAGATAAGAATCGAGATTACACAAAAAGAGGCGTTAAAAAACGCCCCTAAAAAAGATAGTACTTACTTTAAGATTCCAAAAGTTCTGAATCAGTAATACTTATTTAAAATTCAATTATTATTAGCAAAACTCGTTAAAAGCAGCAACAATATTCTCTGCAATCATATCTGCTGGTCTTCCTTCAATATGGTGTCTTTCGATAAAATGCACTAAAGCACCATCTTTAAATAAAGCCATAGATGGTGAAGAGGGAGGATAAGGTAAACAGTATTTTCTTACTTGATTCACAGCATCAACATCCACACCAGCAAAAACAGTTACTAAATTGTCTGGAAGTTTATCATTGCTTGAAGCCATAATTGCAGCTGGTCTTGCATTTGCTGCTGCACAACCACAAACACTATTGAGCACTACAAAAGTAGTTCCTTCACTATTTAACACATCGTCAACTTCTGATGCAGTAGTTAATTCTTTATACCCCTTTTGAGTAAGGTCTGATTTCATGGGAGCAACTAATTCTGGTGGATACATAATATTTTAAATTTTATTGATTAATTTTATTCTTTTACTATTACAAAATTATAGAATAAAATCTATTGAGGGTTATAAAACACAGATTTTAGTATCAACTTTTGAATTTTCTAAAACCATAACGATTAGTCGCCACCTGAAAACCTTCTTTTAGCAATAGCAATTGCTTGATTTAACTTTTCTCTTAATATTTCTTGGGAAGGTAAAAGGGTTATGTAATCTGCAACCTTTATATTGCTTTTTCCTAATTGTAGTAATTCAATATGTTCTTCATTTTTACCAGTACATAAAATCAATCCAATAGGTGTATTTTCACCTTCTACCTGTTCATATTTCTCTAAGTACCTAAGATACAACTCCATTTGACCTTTATGAGAAGCTTCAAATTCTCCGATTTTTAAATCAATAACAACTAAACATTTAAGTCTTCTGTGATAAAACAATAAGTCAATATAGTAATCTGTATGATCAATTGTAATTCTTTTTTGACGAGACATAAAAGCAAAATCACTTCCTAATTCAATAATAAAACGTTGCAATTCCGCAATAATAGATGATTCTAAATCTTTTTCAGAATAGGTGTCTTTTAAGCCTAAAAAATCAAGTACATAAGGATCTTTAAAAACCAAATCAGCACTTATTTTTTGCTCATTTTTTAATAATTCTAAATCATTATGAATAGTGATTTCAGGTTTTTTACTTATAGATGTTCTTTCGAAAAGCATAGATTGAATTCGTTCTCGAAAAACTCTAACAGACCATTTTTCGTGTATGCACATCTGAATGTAAAAATCTCTTTTTAATACATCTTCAATGTAAATAATTTCTTTGAAATGAGACCAACTTAATTGTCTCCACAGTGTAGAGACAATCTCATATTCGGAAAATATTTTTGCGAACTGCATACAATGCCTCAACTGTTTTTCACTCCATCCCTTTCCATATTCAGATTCTAATTGGCGCGCAAGTTTTACAACTATTTCCTTTCCATATTCTGCTCGTTGATTGTTAAGAATCTCACTATTTATTCTTAAACCAATTTGCCAATATAGAGCACTTATAGTTGCATTAACTGTTACAGCTATTTGTTGCTTACTTTGCTCAATCAACAATTTAATATCATGAGTTATATTATTAACCAAAGTTTTTGCCATATTAGTTATGCTTTGTATTGCTTAAAGATTATATCTTGTTATTGGTTTACTGTATGATTAACAAATTTACAAAATACAAAATAAATACAAAGCCATTGTGATAAAATTTATAATACTACCTTTTTCAAAAGTTTTCATCTAGTATCTATGATTTTAAATAGAACCTTATCTTTGCAAAATAAATTATTTGAAGCAATAGTATGAATTTTATAGAAGAAATGACATGGAGGGGTATGATTCACGATATGATGCCTGGAACAGAAGAACTTTTAAACAAAGAAAAAGTGTCTGGATATATCGGATTTGATCCAACTGCGGATTCTTTACATATCGGTCATTTGGTACAAATCATGACTTTAGTGCATCTTCAAAGAGCAGGACATAGACCCATTGCTTTGGTAGGTGGTGCAACTGGAATGGTGGGCGATCCTTCTGGAAAATCTCAAGAAAGAAACTTATTAGATGCAGAGACTTTACAACACAATGTAAACTGTGTAGAAAATCAGTTGAAAAAATTTCTAGACTTTTCTGATTCGGAAAATGGTGCTATGATGGCAAATAATTACGATTGGTTTAAAGAATTTCATTTTTTAGATTTTATTCGTGATGTTGGAAAACACATTAGCATTAATTATATGCTCGCTAAAGATTCTGTAAAATCGAGATTGGAAACAGGAATGTCCTTTACTGAATTTACATACCAATTGGTACAAGGATATGATTTTTACTATTTGTGGAAAAACAAAAATTGCAAATTACAACTAGGAGGTTCAGACCAATGGGGGAATATTGTAACAGGGACAGAACTCATTAGAAGAAAAGGACAAGGTGAAGCATTTGCTATGACGACTCCGCTTATCAAAAAAGCAGATGGAACTAAATTTGGAAAAACCGCAGGTGGAAGTGTATGGCTAGACAAAAGCAAGACTTCTCCTTACAAATTTTACCAATATTGGATCAATGCTTCGGATGAAGATGCTAAAAATTACATTAAGATTTTTACTTTAAAATCTAAATCTGAAATTGAAGCCTTAGAAAAAACGCATGACGAAGCCCCACACTTGAGAATACTTCAAAAAGCAATCGCAGAAGAAATTACCACAAGAGTGCATAGTGAAGAAGATTTGAAAAGTGCCATAGCTGCATCAGAAATTTTATTTCTAAAAGGGGACGAAGCCGTGACTGCCTTCAAAACACTTTCGGAAGAAATGTTTAACGATATTTTTGAAGGTGTACCTCAAACAGAAATTTCTAAAGAAGGTTTGAAAGAAGGATTTGAAATCGTTTCTTTTTTGACTGATAAAACAAACTTTCTTCCTTCCAACGGTGAAGCAAGAAGAGCTTTGAAAGAAAACTCATTGAGCATCAACAAAGCCAAAGTAAATGATAGCACAATCGTATCTGAAAACGACTTGATTGGAGGTAAATACATTCTGGTTCAGAGAGGTAAGAAGAATAATTTTGTAGTGAAATTTGTGTAATACTTTTATTACAATTAATTCCTGTTTTCTTTCCATTGATAAGAAGTTTCATCAAAGACCTCTTTGCCGTATATCGGAAGTTTTGCTTTAATTTCCTCAACCAAATAAGCGCAAGCTTCTCTAGCGTCTTTTCGATGTACAGAAGAGGTGAATACAAACAAACATATTTCTCCTGCCTTCACTTCTCCGAGACTATGATAAATGTGCATACAAGTGAGGTCGAATTTCTCAAAAGTAGTTTCACGAATATCATGCGCTAATTGGTTTACCATTTCTTCATATCCAGAATAAACAATGGCTTGTACTTCTTTTCCTTCAATGACATCTGCTCTTACCTGTCCTAAAAATATTTCATGTGCTCCAATGTTGGTTTTCACTTGGTGATGTGCGATGGACTGCGCAATTTTTTCAGGAGTAATAGGTCCTTTAACAAAAATGTTTTTCATCTTTATATTACTGTTTTCTAAAACTTTATTTTGGATAAGAAATATACATTTCTTTTTCTTTTTACATCATCATCTTTTTTACTTTCTTCTTTATTTTTGATGGTTTGATCTCCATACAACAAGAAATAATCACCATACCAATAGTCCATTTCTACATAACTTCTTTTGGTTTTGTCTCCTTCTATTCCTGTTTCGATTTCTTCTGAATCTTCTTCAGAAATAATATTTCCATTCCAATCGATTACTTTTGATTTTATGAATTTAAAAGTTGAATACGCCAATTTTACAGCGTCTTGCTTTTTTTCAGCTATTCTTATAAATCTTTTTTCTGTAAAAGGTTTTTGATGTACAAACATATCAAATATTTCATCCCAAATTTTGTTTCCGTTGTTATCATATCTCACAATCAAAGCGTGTGTATATTGATAGCCATCAAAAACTTGTCTGGTTTGGGTTATGGTTGTACCATTGGGACCAGCAGTTGTATAAGATTCGGTTCTGTAGGTAGCATAATAACATTCTCCTATATAAATATAGCCATCATCTGTTTTGATCAATGGGTGAGAAGCTACGCTATAACTTATGGTAAGTTCCTTTCCTTTGGACGATTTCTTTTTCTTTTTCTTCTCAATTTTTTCTTGTTTCCTTTGCGACATATAACTTGTAAAGTTTTCTAAGTCTAAAAAGTTAATGAAATTGATATATTCTACTTTACTGCCATTTGTTTTACTAATAAATATGCCTTCGCTTGATGAATTATTTCTAGAAGTATAAGTTCCGGTATAAACATATTCAGAGGCTCCGGTTTTGGTACCATTTACGGACGAAATGTTTTTATCTAAATTTTCAGTAAAAATATAATACCCTTTCTTTTCTCCCTTTTCGTCAAAAGTAAGTACAACAACTTCTTTCTCTTTTTTCTTTTCAACCTTTACTAAAACTTCAACATCTTTGGAATTAAAAACTTGTTTGATACTCAAAATATCACTCAAATAACCTGAGTATTCTTTAAAAAATATGGGTATGACTTTCTTTTCTTGTGTGCTGAAATTTAAAGTAAAAACTTTGTTCAGATTTTTAAAATCTTGAGGTTGTAGCAACAATATATACAATATCACCTACAACAATAAATTCATTAAAATATAATTCTCTAAAAGATTTACTTTTAGGAAAACTGGAGGTAACATTTCTAGTTTCCAAAGTTTTCACATTGGTTTCAAATACCATTACATTATTTTTGGTAACTCAATATACATATCATATACAAAACCTTCACTAACATAAGACATTGTACGATAATATTTAAAAGGAACATCTATTGTAGTTTGTTTCACCTCCTCAAGACTATTTGTATTTTCTAATCGTAAAAGCTCATTTTGAACTCTTTTCATCTGATGGTTCGTTACTACCAAACGCCTTCTTCCAATTAAATTTAGATTCCTTACAGTAATATCCTCACCATTTTCAAATTCAATTCTTTTTTCATAGACCAGTTTTTTTGTGTGTAAAAATCACTCATTACAACAAGAACCAAAACTATCGAAATCAATAATTTAAACCTATTCATCAATGTTAATTTTATTTTTTATTTATTCAAAATAGATTAATTAGTTGATTTGATTCCATTTTCTAGATTAAATAAACTTTTAAAGCCTCTTTTTGAGAGTAAACCAATCGCTTCCATACTCCTCACTCCAGATTGACAGCAAAAAATTAATGGAGTGTTTTTCGAAAATTGTTCTATTTTATTTTCAAGTGTTGACATTGGAATTTGCAAATGTTCGATAGTTAATTTAGGAAGTTCATCCTCATTTCTTACATCAATTACAATGGCATTTTGTTCTTTTTGCAATTTCAAAACTTGATTCAAATCAACATTTTGATATGTTTTAGTTTGAGATTTTTTTAAAAATATTTCTTTGGCAACATTTATTTGTAAGGATTTGGCTTGGATTTTCAAAATTTGTTGTTGGTGTGTCAAAACATTATACACAAGCATTTTATTCACCAATGAATTTCCAATTCCCAAAATCAACTTGATGGTTTCTAATGCCTGAAAGTTACCGATAATGCCTGGCAAAACTCCCAACACACCGATTTCCTCACAACTCAAACCTTGTTGATGGTCCTCTTCAAAAACACATCTGTAGGTTGCGCTATTCTCTAAATTAAAAACAGAAACCTGACCTTCAAACTTATAGATTCCAGCATAAACGTGAGGTTTATTGAGCACAACACAAACATCGTTGATTACATATCTTGCACCGAAATTATCTGTGCAATCCACAACAATATCATACTGTTCGGTAATCAACTTAGCATTGGAATAATTGAACCTTTCTGGAAAGATTTGGATTTCAGTATTTGGATTTAAATCTTTGAGAAACTTTTGCATCACTTCTACTTTGAGTTTTCCGACATCACAAGTTTTGTAGCAAATTTGCCTTTGTAAATTACTCAGATTTACCACATCGAAATCAACAATTCCTATTTTTCCAACTCCCATTGAAACTAGATAAGGCAAAACTGCACAACCCAATCCTCCAGCACCAATTACCAAAACTTTAGCAGAAGAGATCTTTTGTTGCCCTTCGATGCCTATTTCAGAAAGTGAAATCTGTTTTTCGAATCTAGTATGTATGTTGTTTTCCAATGAATTGTGTTTATTGTATATTTTTTTTGTGTAATTTATCGAAAAAACATCAAATAATTGAAAAAAACGAATTTAATTTGTGGTACAATTTTACTCATAAATTCTTAAGTGAAGAAACTAAAAGGCAAAGACAAATACAAATCAAGATTGATTATTTGTCAACCACCCAAAATATTATTGTTAAAAAAGCACGGAGAAAAAATCAAATACTCTCTTGTGGGAGGATTTGTAGATGTGGGCGAAACGCCAAAACAAGGACTTATCAGAGAGGCATTTGAGGAAGTTGGTCTTGAAATCACTACTGATGAACTGCATCTACTTTCCAAAATTAGAGGCAGAAGAACTAAAAATTTAGTGAAATATTATTATTACCTCAACAACTTCGACAAACCATACGAACTCAAAGAAACACACAAGTTTTCTGACTTTTTGTGGATTGAACTCTCTGAAGCTTTGAAATATTTGGAAGGAACTGATAGAGCCGTGGTGAAATTGCACTTTTTTGATGATGATTTTTAATTACTTAATATAGTAAACTAATACTTTTTCTAAATTTTAGGCGTAATTTTTCGATTATAATCTAAATATTAGGCGTAATTTTTCGAATTTTATAAAAAGACATTTTGTTGTACAATATACAATGTCTTAATTTTAAAGTATTAATATTTCAACTTTCTGATTTCAGATTTCATATTTCCTATCTCAGATTTCCTATTTCATTAAAAATATTCAGTTTATTAACCACAAAGACGCAAAGGTATTCGCAAAGTTCACAAAGTTTTTTTATCTAATTTATTTTTAAGTATTTAGACATCTCCACAAACAAAGACGCTTTGGTCTTTATCGATGAGTCGATTTGACAAGTATATTAAACCAATTACCTAATTAACTCATAATCAAATTATCAAATTAACTAATTGTCTCACTCTTTCCTATCTCAGATTTCAACTTTCTGATTTCACCTTTCCAATCTCAAATTTCTGATTTCAACTAAATCAAGCCCTTACCCTCCAGCAAAAGGTGGCAATAATGCAATTACATCATCGTCTTTGAGCGATATGTTTTGATTTTTACTTGTGAGTTCTTGATTCAACGCAACTTGAAATGGTGTGTTTTGTAAAGCAGGATATTTGTTAAATAGTTCTTTCATCAATTCAGTAAGTGTTTGGGATTCTGTAACTAAATTCATAGAGTCCATTGCTGTAATATCTGTGGCAACTCCAAAAATAGTATTTTCAATCTCATGAGATGTATGTCTTTGATGTCTGATAATGTATTTATGTTGGTAAAATTAACATTTTCTTTCATGAACAGGGAATACATTGGTGTTTCTATTTTTCAAAAAGCGCTTTCAAACTGTATTGTTGCTCTTGAATTTGTTGTTCAATATTCGGCAAGATAGATTTATGATACAAACCAACTCAAAAAATGAGTTTTGTTTTCTGATAAGTGTAAAAATGGCTTTCACTCACTTCGATATTTGTTGCTTTAAAAACATTTAAATTTTCGGTTTCAAAAAAAAGGGTGTCACAACTCAATACAAAGTTCCAGTCCGTATCAGAATGTCAATCCACTATACAAACCTCCAAAGAGGTCCAATATCTTTATGAATATCATTTACCCAATCTACCCATTAAATTGATGTTCAGTTATCAGAAACTATAATTTGATTTTGAGAAATAGATTTACTAACCTCAATTAAATGTTCGAGAAAACTTTTCCCTTTGTAAAACAAAAGCGCCTTATCAACTCCCATTCTTTTGCTTTTGCCTCCCGAAAGTATAATCGTATTGATGGGTATTGCCATTATGAAATCAATTTCAAACCAATTCTTTTTCTTTCCTTATCCATCGAAATCACTTCTACTTTTACATGCTGATGCAAAGCAATTACATCCGAAGGATTGGAGATAAACTCATCTGCCAAATTTGAAATGTGTATCATTCCATTTTCTTTGATGCCTATGTCCACAAAAGCGCCAAAATTGGTAATGTTGTTGACAATTCCAGGCAATTCTTTCCCTACTTGCAAATCATCTATAGTGCGAATAGTTTTATCAAATTCAAAAACCTTAACCATTTTTCTGGGATCTCTACCCGGTTTTTGGAGTTCGGAAATAATATCGTTTAATGTTTCATTTCCAACTTCGTCATCTACAAATTTTGCAATTGGAATCGATTTTATTTTTTGTTCATCGCCTAATAACTCAGAAATAGAAGTTTGAATAGATTTTGCCATTTTCTCTACCAAAGCATATCTTTCGGGATGCACACTACTATTATCTAAGGGTTGGTTTCCATTGGCAATTCTCAAAAATCCGGCACACTGTTCAAATGCTTTTGCTCCTAATTTTGGAACTTTGAGTAATTCTTTTCTGTTTTGGAAAGCGCCAATTTCTGTTCTATAATCTACAATGTTTTGTGCCAAAGCAGGTCCAATTCCTGAAACATATTGCAAAAGATACTTACTGGCGGTGTTCAACTCTACGCCTACTTTGTTTACTGAAGAAACCACCACATTATCCAATTCTGTTTGTAATAATTTCTGATTAACGTCATGCTGATACTGTCCTACTCCAATACTTTTGGGATCGATTTTCACCAATTCAGCCATGGGATCCATCAATCTTCTTCCAATAGAAACTGAACCTCTCACGGTAATGTCATATTGAGGGAACTCATCTCTCGCTACTTTAGAAGCGGAATATATTGAGGCTCCCGCTTCATTCACTACAAAAACTTTTACGGCTCTGTCAAATTGAATGCCTTTGATAAAAAATTCCGTTTCTCTGCCTGCTGTTCCGTTTCCAATGGCAATGGCTTCGATTTTGAATTGTGCGACTAAAGTGGCTATTTTCTTTTTGGCTGGTCCGATTTCCTTTTGTGGCGGATGTGGATAAATGGTTTCATTGTGCAATAAATCTCCGTTAGCATCCAAACAAACCACCTTACAGCCTGTTCTAAATCCGGGGTCAATCGCCAATGTTCTGTAAGAACCCAAAGGCGGTTGCAACAAAAGTTGCCTTAAATTTTCTGCAAAAACTTTGATGGCTTCTACATCTGCTTTTTGTTTGAGTTCTTGTAAAGTTTCATTTTTCAAAGAAGGCTTTAATATTTTAGTATAAGATTGCACAATGGCATCGGATATTTCTTCCTTAAAATCGCAGTCAGATTTTACAATGAATCTTTCCATAAGTGCTAATGCATCTTCTTTGGATGGCTCCACTTTGATTTTTAAAAAGCCTTCATTGCTTCCTCTTACGATAGCCAAAAGCCGATGAGATTTGATACTTTTTACTGGTTCAGAAAAATCAAAATAATCTTGAAACTTTTCTGCTTCGCTTTCTTTTCCTTTTACAATTTTGGAATATACTTGTCCTTTTTGCCAGAACAATTTTCTCAAGCCATTTCGGACATTGATATATTCGCTGATCCATTGGGAAACAATTTCTTTGGCACCTTGAATAGCATCTTCAACAGATTCTACTTCACCTTTTACGTACTTTTCTGCAATAACTTCAAAATCATGTCCTTTTTGAGACATCAAAATTTTTGCTAAAGGCTTCAATCCTCTTTCAATGGCAATATCTGCTTTGGTTTTCTTTCGTGATTTATACGGTAAGTACAAATCTTCGATGAGTGTTTCATCCCAAGAGTTTTGGATTTGATTTTGAAGTTCAGAAGTTAATTTACCTTGCTCTTCAATGCTCTTGAGTATAAAAACTTTCCTTTTTTGAAGTTCATTGAGTTGTGAAAATTTTTGAGAAATATCGGCAATCTGAACTTCGTCTAAATTTCCTGTTTTTTCTTTTCTATATCTCGCTATGAAAGGAATCGTTGCACCACTTTCGATTAACTCAATTGTGTTTTTTACTTGCCACAATGGTATAGAAAGTTGTTTGGCAATGTTTTCAATAAATATATCTTGCATTAAAAATGAATTTTCATTGCAAAACTAATCAAAAAAATACTCTAATTAATTACAACTTTAGTATTGAATACTTTTGCTCCCACTACCACTCTAACGAAGTAAATTCCAGAATTCAAAATTGAAGTTTCAATATCAATTTGTCCTCTTAGATTTTCAGATTTTGAATACACAATTTTTCCAAGCGCATCCAAAATAAGGATTTCATCTGCTCCATTTTGAAAACCTGAAACATCAACGATAAATCTTTCATCACTTTCAAACACAGGATTTGGATAAATAAGAACTGTTCCTTCTTTAACAATTTCTACTCTTCTTACTTCTGAGTATTCAAAAGCACCATCAAAATCAGTTTGTTTCAATCTGTAGAAAGAGGTTCCTGAATATGGATTTGAATCGACAGTTTTGTAATTCAACAATGCAGTTGAATTTCCAGCTCCTTTTATTGTTGTTACGATTTCAAATTCAATTCCATCTTTACTTCTTTCTATCGTAAAGAAATCATTATTGATTTCAGAAGCAGTTTGCCATTCCAAATCTACTTGTCCTTCATTGGCTTTGGCTGTAAAGTTTACCAATTCGATTGGCAAAGGATTTGAATTACTTGTTGTTGCCAATGCAAAAGGACTAAAATTAGTAACTGCTGAATTAGTTGTGATACTTCCAGAAGGATTTCCAACTGCTGTTCCAGGATGATTGACCCACTCTTGAATTCCATTATCCCATCTTGCTATGGTTAAGGAACTTAAGTCAGAAACACCACTACACCCATTAGCTCCATATGGCCTATAGGACAAAGTAACATTAACATTTGAAGCGCCATTCGTTCTGTTTAAAATCCAATGTTCACAATCACTTATGTTCTCAATTGCTGCATCAATAGTTGCGGGATCTTGCATATCTACAGCATCTGCTTCTGAATCAAAGAATTCTGCAGTAAAGTGATGCGTGTTATTACTTGGTGCAGAAATGCTTATCGGTCTGTAAAACCCTCCTTTACCTACAGGAAAGTCAAAAGCATCGTTACCTATTTTTCTTACTGGGCCTTGAACATAGGAGGCGTCTGATACATTGGATACAATACTATTGTCAGTCATTAAAACTAAGTTAGTAGCGTCTGAAATTATGTTTTGAGAGACTAAATCTAATTCTAATTCTATTTGTATAGGCATATTAAGAATTACACTTCCTCCTGTTTTATTTCCAAATCATAAAGGATAACAAACTATTTGCAGAATTGAATGTAACTTTGGGGCAGCACCTACAACATTTACTGTACCTGTATTTGGGGTAAAGTACCTTCTTTATTAATTCCTCCATGTATATCAATTCATTTGAACCAATATTACTTAAATTAGCCGCTTCTTGAATAAAGATTATTACAAACAGCACCAACACCATTAATTTCTGGGTTGTTATCTACATTATAAGGAATGAAAGCATCTATGGTACATTAGTAGGAACAACACTACACCAATTAGCAGGATTAAACCAATCATTGCCTCTTCCACTCCAAACAGTTTCGTTGGGGTATTTGGACCATGAAGATAAATAAAGCAAGACCTCCATTAGGACAAATCACCAGTTCCTTCTCTAACCGTGTATTCTATTTCAGATCAAACATCCAAACACTCTCAAACATGAGCTTTGTATATATTTTGAAACCAATTATTTTGAGAAAAACAGAAACTCCATCAATAATTTAAATTTACTTGATCATCTGGTTAGGTATATCTAATTGATAATAGCCACAATCGAAACCTCTTCTTTTGTATCTATAGGGTGTTGGTCAGCAGGAGGAAGCCAGTATAACCAGGAGCATTAGAGGAGTTGAATTATTTCCCAAATGGTTCTTGTATCAAAAGTCTAACGTATTGTGAACGCATACATTCCAAAAAATGTATTGAAATTATTACCATTATAACAATATACATTCAAGTGTTTACACCAAAATCATTAGGATCTCCCATTGGAACATTTACAGTTACTGTTACGGTGGCATCTACAGTTGCACAGTTATTTGAGCCAGTTACAGTATAAACAGTTGTAGAAGCAGGAGAAAGCGTAACATCATCACCGCTTGGTGAATTTACAGTAACACCAGCAACAGGAGACCATGTGTAGGTGTTTGCACCACTAGCAATTGCATTTACCGACCCTGCAGCACAATATGAGCCTGAAGTTGGAGTAACTGAAGTAGATGGTAATGGGTTAATGGTTACATCTACAGTGTTTGATACAGTACATCCAGTCAGCGCATCAGTAGTTGATACAGTGTAAGTCTCAACAGAATTAGGTGATCCTCCAGGAGGTGAACATACCACACTTGCTGTATTAAAAGGTGCAACTAAATGAGTAGGATTCAGCTCCAATCGTAATTTGCAGCCCCAGAGTAAAGTCGTATTAGAACCTGCACAGATTACAACATCAGGAGATACATTAGGATAAGGAATTAAATCAAAAGTTAATCTTCCGTATGAATTTCCACCGTTTTCTGACCAAACAAACTCTATTTCTGAATTTGGACCTAAAAAACCAGTATATACATTGGGTATAGCAGCACAACATCCTGTACTTGACCAAACTACAACGCCATCTACCAACAATCTGCCTGCATCATCATGCCCTGCAATACCTCAGGTCCAGCAACACTTAGATTGTAATACTTCACAGGGAAAACCTCTTCTTTTATAATTAACTGTATGTAAATTATTGGTAACTGGACAACCAACATATCCTGCTGTTGTAGATGGGTTAAGAGCCTTGTGCCCAAAGGCTTGTTGAATTTTATTAAGCGTATTTTCAGTGTACATTCCTCTGTAGTTACTGTAATTAAATAAAGCAGCATTATTAGTATAAGCGGCAATATTAAAACAGTAGGCATGCCATATATTATTTCCAAAAGTAGAAGGATCGTTTGGATTTCCATTTATTGTTATATCCACACCATTATCGCTTCCTACCACAACTGGATCTGAGGAAACAACTCTTATTCTATATTGGTACCAGAAGTCATTAAATTGGGTAAATTGGCATTAATAGTCCCAGCAACCGTTTGCACCCCCAATGTTCCTATTACCGTTGGAGCACCAAAGTTACCATTTTCATCTGACAATTCCGCAGTGAAAATATTCCCTGGATTATAAACTCCTGTAATGTTATAAGGTACATTTAAAGCAGTGTTATGATAAAAAGGAGCCTAATTATATTAGACGTAGAAATTGTTTGTCCAAAAACAAAAGTGGAAAAGAATATTAAAAAGTAAGGTATAGAAATTTATTCATTACAATGTATTTTTGCAAAGTTAACAAAAAAACCAAACTATTAAACACTTTTTACTTTACAACAACTTTTTATGATAGAAACTTTCACCCACTACTACTCTAATGAAGTAAATTCCTGAATTCAAAGTGAAGTTTCAACATCAATTTGCCCTTTTAGATTTTCAGATTTTGAATACATAATTTTTTCCAAGCGCATCCAAAATAAGGATTTCATCTGCTCCATTTTGAAAACCTGAAACATCAACGATAAATCTTTCATCGCTCCAAACGGGATTTGGATAAATAAGAACTGTTTCAGCCTTTAACAATTTCTACTCTTCTTACTTCTGGTATTCAAAAGCACCATCAAAATCGGTTTGTTTCAATCTGTAGAAAGAGAACCTGAATATGGATTTGAATCGACAGTTTTGTAATTCAATAATGCAGTTGAATTTCCTGCTCCTTTTACTGTGGTTACTACTTCGAATTATTCTATTGTCTTACTTCTTTCTATCGTGAAAAAGTCATTATTGATTTCTGTTGCCATTCTAAATCTACCTGTCCTTCGTGGCTTTGGCTGTAAAGTTTACACCAATTCGATTGGCAAAGGATTTGAATTACTTGTAGAGCCAAGTGTGAACCAATTTCCAGCAGCAAAATCAATTCCATTAAAATTTGCATAAGGAGCGGAAAAACTAGATAGTGGAATTACAGTTGCATTTGCAAAATCTCCATCATCGGTATCTACTAGTAATACCAAATCAGCAGAAGCACCAATGGTAAGACCAGTCACATCAAATTTTACATCTACAGTTCCTACGCCATCACCTCCTGTTTCGTCAACTCTCCAAACTCTATGAAGTGAATTATTAACTCCAATAGGCAATGCTCCTAACCAAGGGCTTTCGTATGCTCCAGACTCTGGGTCTACATTGTTGTGTCCCCAAAGTAAATATTCCCCATTTTCTAAGTCAGAAGGGTTGTTGATTCTAACCATACCAGAACCTTGAGCATCAACGTGGAAATTATTAATATCAATACGTCCTATACCTGCCACTTCATTACCAAAAGTACCCTCAAAACTATAAAAGTCATTAGCAATAGCAACTCCATATTTAGCAGCTAAATAATTTTCAACAATAATTCGTTGTGCATTATTTAGAGTAAGGTCATAAACAGCCATTTCAGCAACATCAGCCCCTAAAAAATGTCCTGCTAACGAAACAAGGGAACCAATGTCTTGGCTAAAAATTGTTCTTGTTGTATTAAATTCTACTGCAAGAATTTCTCCTGCACTATAGGACCATTTAGGGGTAGTTGGATTTGTTGCAAATCCAGTATAACCGGCACCATTTAGCCCAAATCTTGCGGATGCTCCACCAGCACCCGTTCCATCAAAACTCCAGGAACGAGCACCACGTGCATCAATACCTAAATGCACACCTTCAGAATAATCTCCCCATAACTGTGCTAAATCTCCTGTATTTTGAATACCATTTAGCATTTGATAAGCAGAAAAAACTGTTCTACCATCATAGGAGTGAGCAGTTGAAAAATGCTCCCCAGTTCCATCAAATGTTACAGCAGAACGATTGTTTAACTGTGTAATATTAGTTGTTTTCTGAGGTTCAAAACTAGCAGGCGCTGTTGCATTATGATTATTTCCAGAAAAATCTGGCCATGTGGATACATCATCCCCATTAACTCCAGGAATATCATCAGATCTTAGCCATAATTGCAAATTACTTGATTCACCAACACCACCTGGACCTACAAATCCGATATTATCATCA
Source organism: Flavobacteriales bacterium (assembly GCA_018401455.1). Taxonomy (GTDB): domain Bacteria; phylum Bacteroidota; class Bacteroidia; order Flavobacteriales_D; family Parvicellaceae; genus Parvicella. The sequence goes on along the minus strand of JAGYKU010000002.1, from coordinate 82,730 downwards.
TCTATTATTGTATAAGTAAAAACAGTGTTTCCTCCTAGTGTAGCATTTACAGGTGCAGAAAGTGTTATTGTAAAAGTTTCAGGTAATTCTTCAGTGCCATCATTGGTAATAGCAGCTAATAAGTTAGCAGAAGTTAAACCAGCAGCAATAGAAACAGTTCCACTGGCCATAGTGTAATCACCAGGACTTACAGCAGTAGCGTCAGCAACAGTATAAGTAGCGCTAGCTGCTGCTTGTGAAGTAGTATTGAGAGAAACATTAATTAATACAGGAGAAACAGATTCTAAACCGGATGCAGATGCTGTAGTAAATTGAATTTCGGGAGGGGCGTCATTATCAATTATAGTGTATGTATGATTGATAAAGCCTGTACCAACAGATGCTGGAATTGGTCCTGGATTATCTGAATTACATCCAGTAGGATTACTTAAAGAAATTATAATAGTTTCATTAGTTTCAAAAATTAGGTCATCATTAACTGTAAAAGTAAGAGAGCCAGTAGTTAAACCTGAACCACCTAGAATGGTAATTGTACCTGAAACTAATACAAAATCATTACCTGCACCAGGGGTAGCTGTCCCGCCAGTTACAGCATAATCTACAGTTACATCAGTTGCAGAAGTAGTATTCATACTAACATTAACAACAACTGGAGAAATGCTTTCATCACCAGAAGAAGATGCAAGATCAAAGTATATTTTTCTAGCATCATCATCATCATTTATCGTGTAGGTATGAACAGTTTCTGAACCTAATGCAACTCCTGAACCAGGATTACTTAAAGTAATTGTTAAGTTTTCGTCAGGCTCTACAGCAGCATCATCAATTATTGTAATAGTAAATGTACCAGTGTTACTTCCTGCAAGTATTGTTGCGGTCAAAGCTGTAGCGCCTGTATAATCAGGTTGAGCCACAACTGCTGTTCCATCAGTAGTTGTATAATCAACTGTGACATCATTTCTGGGGATATAATTTAACTCAATGGTAAGAGTCGCGTTAAAAGGCTCAAAATTATTAGATTTATCTGAAGTAAACTCAATTTCTGGGTCAATTACTCCTATCGCAACATAATCTCCATCAGCTATATTAATTCCTGTCACATCATATGTGGTTCCGGCAACCAATCCAATTTCATATACAATAGCACCTGAACTAAAATCACCATCCGAATCTACCATTATAGCATACTTAGTAAATCCGGCAGGTAAAGCAGGGAATGTTGCAACGTCAACCAAAAAGTCCACAGTTCCAACATCTCCAGTTTCGCTGAATCTCCACTCTCTTGCTAAACGTTGTACAGTTAAGCCTCCGTTAGGAGCCTCAGTTGTGGTCCATGCAGTAGTAATATCAGCATCATCATGACCAAATAATAAATATTCTTGATTAATATCTAAACCACTTGGGTTTTGGACTTGAAGAATACCAGCAGACATTGCTGCTGTATGTGTGTTACTTGCATCTTCTCTTCCTATTCCTGCAACTTCATTCGGATGAAGTCCTTGATATGCATAATAGTCATTAGAAATTGTAAGACCATATCTTGCTGCCAAGTAATTCTCAACAATAATTCTTTGAGCGGTATTTAAAGTCGTATTATAAACTATAATTTCTGCAATATCACCACCATATTGGTGCACGCCAACACCAAAAGTAGGTAACAAAGAACCTAATACTTGTCTGTTTATGGTTCTAGTTGCATTAAATTCAACTGAAAGTAAATCAGATTGGTCGTAACTCCAACTAGGGGTGGCCGAAGTTCCTGCAAACCCTCCATATGCAGCACCATTTAAGGCGTGTCTTCCTTGATTTCCACTGGCTGCTGCTGGACGTCCATCAAAACTATAAGTCCCAGGAGCTCTTGCATCAAGAGCAACATGCCATCCAACAGAATATTCTCCCCAAATTTCCCTCTCTCCTCACAGCGGCCTGATTTGCCGATAGAATATTATAAACACTAAAGAAAGTTCTTGCGTCATATGTATGAGCATCATCAAAATAATCATCAACTCCGTCAAGTCGCACTACAGAACGACCACCAATTTCAGCAGTCTGATAGGTCGACTGGTTTGCACCAGACAATTGAGTAGCATCATTTCCATTCCCAGATCTATCGGCCCAAGTTGAAACTGATGTTCCATCTGCTTGCGAGATATCATCAGCTTGAAGCCAAAGTGTATTTGTAACTGTTGAACCTACACCACCAGGACCAGTTTGAGCACTAATAGATATGGTGCTAATTATTAATGTACTTAAAATATAAGCATTTTTGTTTTTCATATCATATCAATTAACTTTTGAATAAATGCAATCGAATGAATTGAAATTATTTAATTTATACAAAACTAATATAAAATATTAGAAATTAATAGATTTAGCAGGTTAATTGTAACAAAATATTTACTTTACAACAACTTTTTTATGATATAAGTTTGTTCTCACACAACGACTTCCTAACGAAGTAAATTTCCAGAATTCAAAATTGAAGTTTCAATTTCACTTATTCTTTTACTTTCGTATTTAGAATATACAATTTTTCCTAGCGCAATTCAAAATAAGATTTCATCTGCTCATTTTAAAATCTAAACATCAACATGATAAATTTTTTTTTCATTTATATATATTTTGAACAGGATTCTCGATAAACATCATGTTAACTCCATCTAACTTGATTTCACCTCTTCTTTATTTCCCTCAGAATATCTGAAAGCACCATCAACGCTTGTTTCAATCAGGTAGCAGCTCTCCTGAATATGGATTTGAATCGACAGTTTTGTAATTCAATAATGCAGTCGAATTTCCTGCTCCTTTTATTGCTGTGGTTACTACTTCGAATTCTATTCCGTCTTTATTTTTCTATTGTGAAAAAGTCATTATTGATTTAGAAGAAGTTTCTTGCTGGTCTGTGATCTACTTGTCCTTCATTGAAGCATATAAAAGCCAGCTCACCTGATTGGCAAAGGATTTGAATTACTTGTTGCTAAGCTAATGCAAAAGTGATCCTAAAATTAGTAACTGCTGAATTAGTTGTGATACTGGAAGGATTTCCGCAACTGCTGTTCCTGAGGATGACACTGACCTCACTCCTTGAATTCCATTATCCCATCTTTGCTATGGTTAAGGAACCTAAGTCAGAAACAACTACTACAAATCTTATACAAATCTGAGTATGGTCAGGGGACAGAAAAATATTAAGATTAAAGCGCCATTCGTTCTGTTTAAAACTAATGCTCACAATCACTTATGTGCCAATTTATAATTGGGCTGGTTGTGATCTTTGGTGAGGCTCGCCAGCATCTGTTTCAATCAAAATGTTCCCTGCAAGAGTATGGTGGCATGGCTTCAAAGAAATGCTGGAGCCTGTCTTGTGTAAACCCTCCTTACCTACAGTGAAAAAGTCAAAAGCACTGTTACCTATTTTATCGTGGCCTGAACATAGGGAGTGCGGTCTGATACATTGGATACAACAGCTGTATTGTCAATACAAAACTAAGTTAGTAGTGTCTGAAATTATGTTTTGAGAATTTCAACTAATTCTAATTTATTTGTATAGGCATATTAAGAATTACACTTCCTCCTTGCTTTTATTAACTTCCAAATTCTAAATCTCGGTACTAGAGGCCTTAAATCATTAATGTTTTGATTCCATGTTACCATCTAAAATTGAAATGCCTACCACAATGTAGATCCTAAAAAATATATTTGACCAGAATTGTAATTTAAATTGATATCTCCAGAATAAGTAGATGAAGAATTATAACAAGGGTAAAATTTATTCCAGTACTGTTTTGAATAAATGACACATTAGCATTAAAATCATTTCTGTTCATTTATGGGCATAAATATCATCCAACCCCAATTGCTTACAATTGATGTTTCTGTTATTAAAACATTTCCTCCAACTGAATTATCTACTTCTGCACTGTTTTTCTAAATAAGTTGTTCCATTATACGTTGCTCCTCTTAGTATAATGCAGCCCTTGGACTTCTAAAATCTAAATTTCCATTCCATCTTTGTAAGAGTCAATTTGTGATGTTGCTCCCACTTGTGTGAAGTTTCTGAAAAAATGTGTTCCAATTGGCTAAATCCTAATCCTCCAACTGTAATCGTTCTAGTTGCTGCCACAATGTAGCATCGCTATTTCCCTGTGACTCAAAAAAGCCTACACCACCTCCATTGATTGACTCAATAATGATATCTTGACAAATTGATTTCCAGAAGCAAGATCTGCCATTCTACTGATTGGCACCATTATTGTTTCTTTAATAGTTGTAATTCCATTTGAATACATCAGGCTTACAGTTTATCTAAAATCATTCAAGTTCTGCAGAATACAGGTAGCATCTTGCTAAAAGTATACTACCTTCAGAGTTGTTATTTCCAGCGCTATTTTTTTCAAATAAACTGTCCCATTATAAAAGCGTTCTCTAGTTAATAACTGTGGTGCTGTAAATGTAACATCTGCATTCCATTCTGCATCTTGATTCATAAAATAACCTTTGTTCCAGTCAGCAATACTTGAACTGTCAATCCTAATTGGTGAAAATTTCTAAACCTAAGTGTACCAGTAGAAAACCTCCAGCACCAACAGTTACTGTAAATCCATCTTGCCAAAGGCTTCCTGGTTCCACCTCACCAGCCTGCACTCCAGTAGAAGTACTCAGGTACTCAACAATAATATTATGATTGAATTGATTTCCAATAGAATTATGTGCCATTCATATATGACTTGAAACTGCTAGAAATAATCGTTGTTTCTATCGTTGAATATATCTGGTAGTGTTTGTAAATAATACCTTTCCAGAACCTGAATTTTTTTACAATTGTAGAAGTTTGATTAAAAACATACCCCAGGAGAATCATCGTTAGTGTAGCACCTTTGTTTTTTTTCAAGACTTGTGTCCATTATAAGTTGTTCCTGTTGTATAATATCTTTGAGCAACAAAATTTCTACATCTCCTCCCCAATCACTATCTTGATGATACATATAGCCAGTACCTGTTAGTGTCAAATTTTGTGGTGTTGCACCTACTTGTGTGAAGTTTCTGAATGTAAGTGTCCCGCTATTAAATCCTAATCCTCCAACTGTAATCGTTCTAGTTGCTGCCAATGTTGCATCGCCATTTCCCAGACTAAAAGCTACACCACCTCCATTGATTGACTCAATAATGATATCTTGATTAAATTGATTTCCAGAAGCAACATCTGCCATTCTAATTTGATTGGCACCATTATTATTTCTAATAGTTGTAATTCCCATTGAATACATCAGGTTTATAAATGCAAATCTGAATATTTGTTCCAGAATATTCAATCGTTGTATTTGATTAAACGTGTTTCCACCAGAAGAATCATCATTACCTGCCCATTTTTCTCAAGACTCGTGACACCATTGCAGATTGCTCCTTCAGTTACTATCCTAGGAGCAACAAAGTCAAATATCTGCAATTCCAAGTGGCATTTTGATTTTATAAAATTATTTTGTTCAGTCAAAAAGCAATACTTTGGTTCTGTCAATCCTAATTGCGTAAAATTTCTGAATCCTAAGTGTACCAGTAGAAAAACCTCCAGCACCAACAGTTACCGTAAATCCATCTGCCAAAGTAACATCTCCTGTTCCACCTCTACCAAATTCTACTCCAGTAGAAGTACCTGTACTTTCAACAATAATATTATGATTGAATTGATTTCCAATAGAATTATGTGCCATCCATATTTGACTTGAACCATTAGAAATAATCGTTGTTTCATCGTTGAATATGTCTGGAGTTGTATTTGCAAAAAGTATTCTTCCCGAACCAGAATTAACTATTGAAGCAGTTTGATTAAAAACATTACCCCCAGGAGAATCATCGTTAGTAGCATCTGTTTTTTCAAGATAAGCAGTTCCATTATAAGTTGAACCATCTGTGTAAATTCTTGGAGCAATAAATTGAATATTTCCATCCCAAGTGGAATTTTGACTTAATAAATATCCTGTTCCCGTGAGTGTAAGCGCTTGAGGAGTACCCCCAACTTGCGTAACATTTCTAAATCTCAAAACACTTTCACTAAATCCTAATGCTCCTATGGAAAATTGAAATCCATTGGCTAAGATAGAAGTTCCATTACCTTCTCCAAATCTAATTCCTGCACCCAAATTACATTCCAGTTGTACATTTCCATTGAACTCGTTCAACAAATTAGCATCTGCAATCATAATTCTATCCGTTCCAGTGTTTCTTAAGACTAAATCAGCATTAAATATATCCGGAGCATCTGCTACATTTGAACCTAATCTGATTCTTCCAGAACCTGAATTTACAATTGATGTGTTTACGTTGAATGTATTTCCACCTCTAGAATCATCGTTTGTAGCACCATTCTTTTCAAGATATGTTGTATTATTGAAGGTAGAACCCAATAAATATAACCTAGGCGAAACAAAATTAATTTCACCGTCCCAAGTTGAATTTTGAGACAAAATTCTAGCCGTTCCTGTCAATGTAATATTTTGATTTATAGCATTTGATTGAGTGATATTATTTAAACCTAAATCTCCACTATCAAAACCTAATGCCCCAATCAACAAGTCGACATTTACTCCTAATTGAGTTGTTCCTCCTCCATTTCCAACAACAATCCCCCCACTGGCAACACTTTCAAAAGTAACATCATCATTAAATTGATTACCTGCACTATTGTAAGATAAATAGATGATATTGGAACCAGTATTTACAACAGATAGCACATCATTAAAAATATCTGGATTGGTATTCGCAAACAATAAATAACCTGTTCCTGAATTGGTAATGGTAGTACTTGCGTTAAAAGTATTTCCTCCTACTGAATTATCATTAACAGCACCTATTTTCTCTAATACAACAGAATTATTAAAAACGTTTCCTAACAAAAACATTCTTCCTGAAATAAAACTTGATGCAGCATTAAAAATATTGTTTTCAAGAGTAATTCTTGCATTTGTACCCACTGATAGGTTTTGAGGTGTAAGACCTATTTGATTTACATTTTCTAACTGAAGAATCCCATTATTAAATCCTAATCCGCCTATTTGAAAATCAAAACCATTGGCTAAAGTAGAACTTCCACCATTTACACCAATGTAAACATTTCCTGTATTTGTATTTTCAAAAACAACATTATTATTAAATTCATTACCTACGCTATTGAAGGCCACTTGCAAAGTACTTGTTCCTGTATTCAAAAGAGATAAACTAGCACTAAAAATATCAGGATTTGTAACCCCAAACCTCATTTCATTTCCACTAGAATTTAATAATGTAGTTGTTTGATTAAAAGTATTCCCACCTGAACTTGAAGTTCCTGCTCCATTTTTTTCAAAATAGGCGGTTCCGTTGTAAAGAGAATTAGTGGTGTAAGCGCTTGAGGCAACAAAACTTACATTTCCATCCCAAACATTATTAATAGATGCAAGAACTGCAGCTGCTCCAAGCGTTAAACTTTGATCGGTAGCATCTACTTGAGTAAAATTACGAAGGGTTAGAAATCCTGAATCAAAGCCAGTTCCTCCGATGGACATTTGAACCCCTGCTCCCAATGTAGCAGATGAAGTTGCTCTTTCACAAAAAACAATTTGTCCCGTACTTGTATTGTTAAATTCTATATTACCATTAAAAACTGAATTACCCTCGAAAGCCATTCTCACATTTGAGGTAGAATTATTAGTGATAAATACATCCCCATTATAAACAGATGCAGTTGTTAATTCTAAAAGTAAATAGTTCCCGCCATTGTTCGTTAAAAAAACATCATCATTAAAAGTATTATTTCCATTCGTTCTGAAGAAAGCTGTTCCTGATAAAGTAAAATCTAAAGGAGCGTTAAAAATTGCATTTCCAGTTCCTCCGGAATTAGTCGCACCATTTTGCTCTAAAACAACTGGATTATTAAATACACCTCCATTCACTACAATTCTCTCTGAAGTAATGTCAATATTTACATCAAAAGTAGTAGATGAAAAGGTAGTTAAAACTCCAGTATTAGATTGAAATGTTCCGTTTAAAATATTACCACCAAAAAAACTATGGTTCCCTTCGGAGGTAATTGTAAAACCTGCTAAATTTAATACTCCACTATTGATAGTAAAATCTTCTATAGTTACATCATTGCTCAAGCCAGGATCGTTTGGCGAGGCGACTATTATCACGTGATCGGTATTTAACGGAGGGCCTACAGGAGTCCAGTTACTTCCATTATTCCATTCTGATGAAACAGTACCATTCCAAGTATAGGTAACTTGGCTGCTTATACTTAAAACACTTACTAAAAACAAAAAAGTAAGTGCTACAGATTTAAAAGGGGTTGAAACTATTAATTTCATGATTAACTAAATTATATATAAGTTCGTAAATATAATTCATTTATACTAATGATATATTTTTTTTTGATAAAAAGTGTGTTTCTGATTACTAAAACTTATACCTCAGCATTATTCCTGAGCTAAAAATATTCACAGGAACATCTTTTGGAGGTCTAGAGTCATATAAAACATTCAAATTGAATAAAATGGAAATGTGTTCCGTTAAATTGTGAGATAAACTAGTTTCGTTGGATAATCTGTAATCTGAAAAATCAAACAAATTGGGTTGGTAATAAAGAATAGTGTTAAAACTCCAATTCTTGCCTACTTTTATATTAAACGCTAAATAATTTGAATTTCTCAACACATTTGAGAATTCAGGAATTGTTGTTTCTTCATACTCATACATAAAGGACCAGCCTCCTCTTAGTAAAACAGAGTCTGATTGAATCACATTAAATCTCAAACCAGAACCAGTAAGCGTTCTTAGTCTAATTTTTTGCACACTATTGTATTGAATTTGAGCATAAGACTCCCATGAAACAATTTTATTGTCCATAATTTTTCTTGTATATCTATAATGTGCAAATCCAAAATTCACCAAATCATTTTGATTGCTTCTCACAAAAGATATGTCATTGATAAACAAGTGTGTGGACTTATTCATATTGTATTGAATACCGACTCTGTTGGATAATTGCCATATTGAATTAACGTTTTGAGTAAATTTAGCATTAAAATCGACATTCCCTGTCCAACCTTCTTCATTAGAATTGAGCCTTTTTTGCTCAATATTAATTAATTGAGAAAAAGCAATTTGAGATATAAAAAAACAAAAAAAACAAACTAAACCCCTACTCATCTTTACTGCTGTTTTTGGGATTGATTATTTTGCAATATGGATTTGATCTTTTAGCATGCTCATAACCTTCTTTCCACCATCTTTTCATAAGTTCTGGTCTAAATACAAAAGGGAAATCAGTGAGAACTCCTGGAGTGTGAAAAGCCCTTACTTGAACATTTCTTACCTTACTTTTTAATTTTCCAATTATTAAATCATCATAGTAAATTTGCTCTGTCATGAAACCGAAAACTCTCATTAAAGATCCAAAAGGATTGGTAGTAGGTGTAAAATTTCGCTCTAATGTTTCTGGCTCCAAAATGATGACATCTATATTGGTGGCTCCTAAATCAATGGCTGCTTGAATAGGCGTATGACTCCCAAAACCTCCATCAGCATACTCGCAACCGTGTTTGTTTACCACACTCATAAAAGGAACATAATTGGCAGATGCCCAAACCCAATCGATAAAATCGGTGTAAGAATAATCAGTATTTGACTTGAATTCAGTTCTAAACTTTGTGAGATTTGAAACAGAAACGACTACTTGTTTTTTCATTTCTAAAATCTTATCATAATCGTCTTTAGATAATCCACTTTTTATAAGTTTTCTAAGATTTTTTGAATCTCCAAAGGTTTGTCTTCTTGAAATAAATGATTTTAATGTATTCCAGTGGTTAATAGATACTGAATAAGATCCGTCTTTGTTTTCTTTTACTTTAAAAGGATTGATATAAAAGATATCTTTCTCATCTACATTGGTGTAAACTTCTTTGATTTTATCTACCTGTCCGAGTGCCAGATGACTTATCAACAAACTTCCAGTACTACTTCCAACAAACAAATCGTAATTGGTCTTACAATCCTTGATAAGATACTCCGCTATTCCGCCAGCAAAAGCACCTTTACTGCCACCACCAGAAATAACTAAAGCATCCATAATATCTAATATTTATTAGTTTTTGCAAATATAATTGAATATACGACTTTTCAGGAATTTAGGTTTGGTTTATTTAAGATTAAACTTTATAAAAGTGAATTTAAACAATATTAAACTTTTGTTAAATGTTTAGTACAACTACTGTTTTAAAATTAGAATTTGGTATTTCGTCAGTTTTATGGAACAAAAAAATTAAAAATATCGTCTAAGTACTTGTATCGATTAAATCGATTTTTCACTTATTATGACGGAAATTATTTGTAATAAAATAGACAGCATTGAATTTGAATGTGCTACACTTACCTTTTTGATTGTGAGTGTGTTCTATTTTCGCATAAAGATAAAAAGTAGAATTGGATGATATTAAAGCCTGTTTTTTTGCAATAAAAAATTATTATAATCATAAACTTCCCAATTGCATTATTGATGTTAGAAACAAATATGGCATATTAGACAATCCATCAAAAACTTTTTTGGCTTACAACCTTCATAAGCAATTTAATTCTTGTGCAGTAATAGAAAATTCTGCAACCATAAGATTTCTAGTTAAAAATTTTGTGGCAATGTACCGTCCCAAACTTTCTATAGAAGTTTTTAAAAGTAATCAAGAAGCTTATGATTGGTTTGAATACAATTCCAAATAATTTTTTCTTATTCTTTATATATTTTGTAATATTGTGCATGATTATTGTATAATGGCGAATATGAAATTTTTCAAATTAAACATCCTGCTAATATTATTTTTAGCAATCACATTTTGTAGTTGTTTGGGGTACAGCAATGCATACGAAAATACAACTACTGAAAGTTCTGTTTCTAAAGAAGAAAAAGTAAAAAAAGCAATTTCAGATCATGTCTTGAAAGTTTTTAGTGAAAAAGGAGCTTATAAAAACTACCTTTTTGGCGAACTTTATGTTTTGAAACCAAAAGAAATTTTAGAATTGGACAAATTGATTGACCAAAAGAACAAACTCCCATTAAAAACAGATGAATTGGGCAATAAATATGACAGTGTAATGGCTGCTCAAGAAGTGAAAATTGCATTCAAAAAACAAGAAATTAAAGATAATAGAATTTATCCTTGGTATGAAATAAGTCATCTTTTTGCAATTATTCCTCTAAAAAAACAAGACTCTGTATCTATCTATGAATTAGATTTCGAGATTTATCCGAACTATACCATCAAAGATATTCATCAAAAAATGATGTTGAAATTGAGCGATGATGAATACATTGTATTTAAAGCTTTTATGGATCAAGATCCTTTGTATAAATCCAATAACTACAGTTATGATTTTGATATGAACAATGCTTTTTACAGCAAAAGTTTAGCTGCAATAGAAGCAGAAGAAGAATATAAAGATGAATTGATTAGAACGATACTTGATATGATGATTTACATCAAGAAAAATAATAAATTTGATGAAGATGCTTTTACTTTAGAAAAAATAATTACAAGTGAGAGAAAATTCATTAATCCTGAATTTAAAGTTGTGGATTACGGTAATTTAACCCCTGTATTGTCTTTAATTGAAAATGTTGATGTTGTTACGGGTTATGAAACAATAGTAACTTGTAAAGACGAAATAGACAACATCGATATCATTTACAAATTTCAATTTGATTTAAATTTTGTCTTAACTTCTGTGAATAGAGAAATCTTAGAATAAAAAAACTAAAAATTATTTTTATGAAAAAAGTTCTAATGTTATTGTTATTATTGACCACTTTCAGTATAAAAGCGCAATCTGATGAGGAATTGACATTTATGTTGGCTCGAATTTGTAAAATTGATGAAGTTGATAAAACTTTGGGTTACATAGATGAAAAAGATTCTATAAAAAAGTTTAATTTTCTTACTTTAAGTTATGAAGAAATGGGGGCTCCAGTTTTCGAATTTGAAAATTTCTCCATTGTTTACGATGTAGGCAGCAACCTTCTTATGAGCGAAAAGCCTTACGGAAAAATTTCGATTGATAACTTTAGTTCCAAAAAAGCGCAACTCACGATTACTTTAGCAGGTGCTGGAGACAGAAGCAAAATGGGATTGTGGACCAAATGTGTCTTTGAATTCAAAAAACCTAAAAATGGAAAATGGCTTCTGGCAAATTCTGAGTTTGTGAAGGAGTGAGATGTGATTTAGACTTGAAGACAAAAGACTTTAAGATGGAAGACTTGAAGACAAAAGACTTGAAGACAAAAGACTTGAAGACAAAAGACTTGAAGACAAAAGACTTGAAGACAAAAGACTTGAAGATGGAAGACTAAAAGAAGGGCAGATGGAAATGGATGTGAAAAATTATTCTTCATTTTTTAGTTTTTGAATTCATAGGAAAAAAACTTAAATCACTAGACCCGAATTCATTTTTTTTGTAAAATTGTAAATAGAAAGAAAATTAGAGAATGAACTAAAAGTCTATTTATCAAAAAAATGGAAAATATTTTTTTTTCATCATAAATATACTATCTTTGGTAACAATTAAGTTGCTGAACAACAATATTTTGAAACTTAACCCTTAATTAAAATGAAGAAAACATTATTAATATTACCCTTTCTTGTATTAGGAATTTTTATTGCAAATGGGAAAAGTCCTCATAAACAAGCAGCTTCCACAGGAGGAGATGTAAAGAAAGCCGAACACTTTATGCAAAACCAAAAAGCTGGTTTTGAACAAAACAAAGGACAAGTAACAGGCGAAGACGCCTCCAGAGTAAAATATACCTTCAAGGATAAAGGATTGAGTATATTTTTACTTAATAATGGTTTAGCCTACCAATTTAGTAAAACTCACTATCCAAAAGGGTACAAACATTTGGATAAATTTGCTGAGCATGAAGAACTAGAAAAAATGGAAGCATTACAAAAAGACATCCGAGTAGAAACCTACCGTATGGATGTAACTTTGGTAGATGCAAACCCTAACGCAACCATAACTACCGAAGGCAAAAGCCAAGATTACACACAATACTACAACCACAATGCACTAAACGTGCACAACTACAGCAAAATAACCTACCATAATGTTTACCCTAACATTGATTGGGTAATATACAGCAAAGGAGAAAGTGTAAAATACGACTTCATAGTTCACCCTGGTGGAAACCCCAACCAAATAAAACTGCAAACCAACTGGGTAGAAGATTTGAAACTAAACCAAGACGGTAGCCTTACCCTACAAAACCGAATGGGAAGTATAACAGAGCAAACACCCATAAGTTTCCAAGGAGAAAAAGAACTAAAAACCAATTTTAACATTATAAACAACCATATTACCTTTTCAGTAAAAGACTACAGTCCTACTCAAATTCTAATTATAGACCCAACCCTCCAATGGGCAACCTATTACGGAGGAAATGAAGATGAATCTGGTAATTCTTGTACTGTAGATGGGTCAGGAAATGTGTATTTATCTGGATCTACTGGTTCAACTGCATTCATTGCTTCCGGAGGGCATCAAAACACCTATGGAGGAGGTGATTATGACGCTTTTTTAGTGAAGTTTAATAGTGCTGGCGTTCGCCAATGGGCAACCTATTATGGAGGTTTTGGAAATAGCTCAGGAGGCCCTTGCGCAGTAGATGGCTCTGGCAATGTATATTTAGCAGGAACAACATCGTCAACTATTGACATTGCTTCAACAGGACATCAAAACACCTACGGAGGAGGTGATTATGATGCCTTTTTAGTAAAGTTTAATAGTGCAGGCTTACGCCAATGGGCGACTTATTATGGAGGAGGTGGTTTTGATGTTGGTCTTTCATGTACTCTAGATGTCTTTGGAAATATTTATTTATTAGGGACTACAACATCTACTTCATCCATTGCAATGGGAGGACATCAAAATACTTTTGGAGGAGGAAATGATGATGCTTTTTTAGTAAAGTTCAATAATGCAGGTGTTCGCCAATGGGCAACCTATTATGGAGGAAGTAGTAATGATTGGGGGACTTCTTGTACTGTAGATGGATCTGACAATGTGTACTTAGTTGGATATACAGAATCTACTTCGGAAATTGCTGCTGGAGGGCATCAAAACACCTATGGGGGAGGATTTAGGGACGCCTTTTTAGTAAAATTTAATAGTGAAGGTATTCAACAATGGGCAACCTATTATGGAGGAAGTGAGATAGATTATGGTTTTTCTTGTGCTGTGGATGGGGCAGGTAACGTGTATTTAGCAGGCGAATCCTCATCAACATCAGATATTTCATTTGGAGGGCATCAAAATACTTATGGAGGAGGAGATAGGGATGCATTTTTAGTAAAGTTTAGTAGTGCAGGCGTTCGCCAATGGGCAACTTATTATGGAGAAAGTGGTGGTGATTATAGTTATTCTTGTGCTGCAGATGGAGCAGGCAATGTGTATTTAGCAGGTCGAACTAACACTACTACCAACATTGCTTCATCAGGACATCAAAACACCTACGGAGGTGGAGGTTTTGATGCTTTTTTAGTAAAGTTTGGAGAGCACAATACTAGTTCTATTTTTAATATTAAAGAAGAAGATGCTAATATACTTTCTATCTACCCCAATCCAACCCAAGGAAACTTTACCCTAACCTTTGGAGAAGATGCAGCAAGAAATATACAAGTTTACGATAGTTTTGGGAAATTAATTTTCCAAACCCAAATAACCCAAAAAATAGCACAAATAAACTTAGAAGGTTTTGCAAATGGGATATATCACGTAAAGATTACTGAGGGGACTAAACAAGTAGTGAAATCTTTGGTAATCAACAATTAACAGAAAAAACAACTATAAATTAAACTTATCAACCTCTTGTAAATTTAAAAAATTATTCTTCGTTACGCTTTTTATCTTCCATTTTTTCGATGGTTTTTTCTTCTTTCTCATGCGTGAACGAAGTAGGCAACAAATTCACACCATATTTGGAACTTACTTTTATCAAGAAAGGCAAAAGAATAGTAGAACCTGGAATCATAAAGAATGGAATCCCAATTCCTACCATTTTAAAAATGTCATAAACTTGAGTTTTGAGTTCTTTTTCTTCTTCTTTGGTAATTTCGCCATCCACGATAAACTTCATCAAAATTTTGGAGGCCTCCTTTGTTTCTTTGGCCTCATTACCCAAATCTTTGGCAAAAACTTTCATCGCTTTTGCTACTTTCTGCCTATTGGCTTTCAATTTACTTACAAACTCTTTATCATCAGCATGTTCGAGCAAAGATAAATCTTCATCATCGATGTGTTCTGAATCATGTTTTTTATTTTCGTTTGTGTTCATGATGCAAAATTAAGCTATTAACTTGAGACCAAATTAAAAAAATTATAAATTCATTATAAAGGCTCCTTCCTTTTTTAAATTATGAACTTTAAAACCTAAATTATTTTCATTTATCCACTTTCGTGTTTTCCAGTTGCAATCGTGTCCCAAAACGATAATCTCGGGATTGAAATTTTGAAAAATTGAAACAGAATCCACAAAATCATTAGTCGTAAGGTATAACACATCGATATTAATTGGATTATCTAATTCAAAATGTATTTTTTCGTTATAATGAAACATTTTAAAATCATAAAATTGATACAATCCACTTTCTGACAACAAGTTATTTGATGCTATATCTTGAAATAATTCCAAGTGTTTCGGGTGTTGCGCATCCATATCAAACCAATGGTGCTTTACATTAAAAAGCATCGTGCTATTGTCTGAAAACAATTCAGAATCAGCAATAAAGAAATTCTCGTTGGGTGAAATGAAATTGATGTTGTCACCATTTTTTATATCGTAAATGACTACTTGTTTGGTTTGACTCAGATGATAATCTTCATACAAATCTTTGCCAATAAAAAACACCGTAAAACTTAAAGCAAATAAGATATATTTTAATTTTCTGCTTTCATAACCAATTACAAAAAACACAATAATGACATAGACCAACCAACACTCTAAAATGGTAATACTGATACCTTCTATCAAAGAAAAAGGCAATTGATCGATTGACATTACCAAACTATTCATAATATAAATTAGGGTGCTTAAAAACCAACCTATTGCAGCGCTCACAATTGGAATCCAACTCGTTGCAAAGAGCAACAAACCTACACCAATGATGATCATTGCTCCTGGAATAACAAAGAGATTGGATATGAAAAAGTAGGTTGGAAACTGATGAAAATACAACAATCCCAATGGAAAAGTTGTCAATTGTGCAGCGATAGAAACCGAAGTAATCATCCAAACATAATCGAGATATTTGTTTTTGACATATACTCTTTTGTAGATTAAATTCTGAAAATATACAATTCCAAGAACTGCCAAATAACTCAATTGAAATCACTTCCATAATCAAATAGGGGTTGTAAAATCAATAAAACCAAAGCAGATTATGCTAATGTATTGTAAATACTGTTTTTCTGGCAAAAGATTTCCAAAAGCGACAAACGAAAACATAGTGGCTGCTCTTACTACCGATGGACTCAAGCCTGTGAGTGTTGCATAAAACCAAAGGCACAATAGCAATAAAATCGTTTTGGTAATTTTAAACCTATCATTTTTATCCAAAAGATTGAATAAAAAATTGAGTACCAAAAATATAATCCCGACATGCAATCCAGAAACCGCCAATACATGTGTAGCACCAGCACTTGAATATGAGTGTTTTAACTCTTCCCCCAAATCGTCTTTGTAGCCCAAAATCAGTGCTGAAGCAACAGCCATTTCATTGTCTTTCAAACCATTTTCTTTCAGAATTTGAAGTAAATGATCTCTGATTCCTGCAGCAAAAGAAATAACAGAAAAACCTCCATGTTCTAAAACTTTGTAATTCATACTCGAAACAAATCCCTGCTGATATATTTGGTTGAATTCTAAATACTGTTTATAGTTAAATTGCCCCGGATTTACAGGAGGCGCTATGTTATTCAAATCGCTTTGAATATAAAGTTTATCTCCTTGCAGCAGCCTCAAACTAGCACTATCTTTTTCGAAATACAAGATTACATTTCCGCTAGATTTCATAGCATTAGCATTAGAATCTATGCAAGTAAAAATATTGGCGATGACCTGAATTGAATTGGGTTTTTCTTTTGGAATTTCTACGATTTCGATAAGAAACTCATTATTTGTTGCGATTTTTTGATAATGAATCGAATCATTTTTAGCAGTTTTAAATACGATGAGATTCACCCCAACGAGAAAAATCAACCAATAAAACCATCCTCCGAAGAGTAATTCTTTATTGAGTGTTGGGCGTTTCTTAACCCCAATAAATATTACAACTAAAACCGCAAAACTGATTCCTAAAGCATATAACCAATTATGACTGTTTAAGTCTTGATAAATTGCAATAAGAATTCCAGCAATCATTGGTAAAATGATTCTGATAAAAGGCACATTTTTCCAATTGACCATCTTATTCATTTTGACTTTGCAATTTTATTAATTTTATAAGCCCATTATTTCTGATTCCGTTGACTTTATAGGTCAAAAATAAATCATAAAATTAGAAAAAAAACAATTACTCATTTTAAAATCTTAATTTTGAACTATCTAAAAAAAACTTTCAAATCTTAGAAATGTGATATGTAGCGTTTTTTTTATATCTTTAACCACCTTAATAATTAAAAATTCTTGAAAAATGTATTTAAAACAAATTAGACTAATGTCAATAATTAATTACACATTACCTTTATTTATTTTTCAATTTATAGAATTAAGCTTTTTTGCACAAGAAACAGAAAGAGAAAATAAAATTGATTTTTTTGTAGAAGCAAACTATTCGTATAGTTTAAATACGAATCATAAATTTGGATTAGTTGGTGTTTATGGAGATAATTATAATTCATTAACAGATAAAGGTAGTAGCGTACAGTCTGCAAATTCAACACTTGGTATAGAGTGGCGTAAATGGATGTTAGGAGGAAAAATTGGATTTCATAAAGTTACTAATGATATAGATTTTGTTCGTTATTCTCCTATGTACCCTCTCATTAAAAAAGATTTTAATTATCAGCAAAATAATTTATCGGTAGGGATGAGTATCGAAAAACTAATACTTTTGAACAAAAGTAGTTTTTTAAGTTTAGGTCTTTCACTAAGTCATTTTATTAATCTAAACAATGCGTATAATGAAGGGACTTTTGAATACTTTAATGAGAATAATCAAGAAAGTGTTGTTATGACAACAGAATCTTATATCAATAAAGGAGAATATCCATTAATAGAATTATCTTTAAAACTTTTTTCAGTGACTAAAATTGGAGATTTTGGTATTGGAATTAATCTTATAAGGTTACCAGAAAGATTTGCTCATGGATATATCTATGAAGATAGAGACAATTTGCCAATAACATTACGATACGGATTCGGAGGAAACTTTCTTGCCTCAAATTACATTGGATTTTCAATTGCTTATCAATGGAAAAAAAGAAAATAAATCCATAAACAAAATTAAATGTTTTTAAAACAATTATTCATTTCTACTTTGCAATTTTAGTAACTTTATAAGACCATTATTACCCACCCCTATTCCGTTGATTCCATCAGCAAACTGAATAGCATTGAACCCAATCGAATCTAAAAAACTCCAAGAAACCCCATTGTCATAAGAAATATCTGTTCCGTTGGTTCCAGTAGCAATATAAACATCATCTTTAATGTGCGTCACGCAACTTCTATATCCCTGAACTCCTTTGGATAATTGCCATGTAACGCCTCCGTCTTTTGTGAATATTTTGCTGGAATCGCCATCAGGAAACTCCCAATTTCCTCCTACCGCTACTCCATTCAACTCATCTTTGAATGCCATAGCATAAATTCCTGTTCCAGTTTGATTTTTGGGCATTGGTGTTTTTTGAACCATCCAACTCTTTCCAAAGTCTGAAGTTTTTAAAACTCTAACTTCTTCGGCTCCAAAGCCGATATAACCTACTCCATTTCCCGCACAAACAATGCTGGTTCCAGAAGCGGCAAAACCTCCTTCATTTTCTAAAGGAATTATTAAACTGTCTAGCTCTACTCGCTCCCACGAATTGCCTTCATCTTTTGAAGTGTAGATTAAATGTTTGCCCAGCAAAGGATCTCCAAATAAAATTCCAGAACCATTTTCCCAAAAATCCATTCCATCCAGAAAACTGAGCGTGTCATCCATGTTTAGGACTACCTCTTTGGTCCCATTTGTTTCTTTTATAATTTGAGCCGGGTTTTGAATCGACATCAATAAATGGTGGTTTTCAAAAGCATGAGCATCTCTGAAGTGAAGGTGAGTGCCTAAAGAGTCTATTGTAAATTCATTTTTGGAAAAAAAATAATATATCACACTTCCTTTGGAGCCAGAAATCACAACTTTATCTCCTAGTATATTCAAACCTCTAAAATGTTCGCCTTCAAAACTTGGTAAATTGGGAATCTCGGAAATAGTAAGTTGAAGTGTATTTTGTTTTGGTTTTTCAGAAGAACTTTTACTTTTAGAAATATCATTGCAAGCACTAAGTAATAGCATTGCAACAAAAACTAAAACTGGTTTTATAAAGTTCATCTCATTGATTTAAAAACAAATGTAAAAAAACTAATTGAATTCTTTATGTGCTTGATGTATAAAAATCTCTCGCATAGACGCATTTGAATTGACTAAAGCATCTATAAATTTTTGACCTATCGTAATTTTCAAACCTTGAACTACAAAAAATATTTTTTAACCGCAAAGTGCTCAAAGTGGTAAACTCTAGAAAATGTTTTATTTCTTAGTGCTTTTGAGGACATTAGTCTATGGCATTTGTTAATTCTATTTTATCTCGCAAAGGCGCTAAGACGCAAAGTTTTCTATGTAAAATGTCAAAATTGATTTACCCCAAAACTTTGGTAATGGCATTTTTTACAGTTTGAATAACTATTTGTACTTGTTCATCATTAAGGTTGTAGAAAACAGGTAACGTTATTTCTCCTTTAAAATGATTATAAGCATTGGGGTAATCTTCCATTTTGTAGCCTTTGTTTTTATAAAAAGTTAACATTGGAATAGGAATATAATGCACATTTACCGCCACTTGATTTTCACTAATCACATTGATTATCTCATCTCTTTGCGACTCTGTAACATCTTTTATTTTGAGCATATACAAATGATAAGAAGTGATTTTATCTTCATTTTCATAAGTAGGAGTTATTGCCCACGATTCACTTTCGAAACCTTTGGTATAAGCATCAAAAATCTGCTTTCTTCTCTGAAGTGTGTCTTCATAACGTTCCAATTCTACAAGTCCTATTGCAGCCTGCAAATCAGTCATATTACATTTGAAACCTGCTTCTATAATATCGTATCTCCAAGCTCCTAATTGCACTTTACTGAACGCATCTTTGGTTTGTCCATGAAGAGATGACACTTTGAATTGTTGTTTTATAGTAGCGTGATCAAATTTATCAGCAACATTGAAACAAACGGCACCTCCTTCGGCAGTAGTTAGGTTTTTTACAGCATGAAAAGAATAGGATGACATATCTGCCTGATGACCTGTAAATTCCTCTTTATACTTTGCGCCAATACTATGTGCTGCATCCGCAATCAACATGATTCTTCCTAATTTTTCTTGAATTGGATTATTAGGTTGAAACTTTGCTTTACATTCCTCAGAATTGATGAGCGAAATAATTTCGGCATAATCGGCAGGAAATCCTGCAATATCCACAGCGATAATTGCCTTTGTTTTGTGAGTAATTGCTTTTTTAATCGCTTCAACGCTGATATTAAAATCATTTGGATTTACGTCCACCAAAATGGGGGTTGCGCCTCTGTGAAACACTACATTTGCAGTTGCGCAATAAGTGTAGGCAGGTACAATTACCTCATCCCCTTCTTTTACACCTAGCCAATTTAGAATCAACTGCATACCAGCAGTAGCACTATTGAGACAAACAATATGGTCTGTTCCAACATATTTTGCCAATTGCTCTTCAAAAAGTTTGGTTTTGGGCCCTGTAGAAATCCAACCAGATTGTAATGCTTCTGTAACAGAGTCTATTGTTTTTTGGTCAATTCTAGGTGGTGAAAATGGAATCATAATGCTATGATGTTAAATTATTTTTGTAAAAATAAACAATTAATCAGTTACATTCAACTTTTCTAATTCAACTTTGAATGCGTTTGCGATATTGTTTCTATTAAAATGCTGATCGGCAAATTTTCTACCGTTGCTCCCAAAGGTTTCCATTAATTGAGGTTCGTCAAGTATTTTTTGAATGGCTTCTTGGAGTTCTTGAACATTTTCAGGCTCAAAATACAATCCACAGTTTCCTTTCTCTATAAATAATTCTCGAGCTTCTCCATCTACGCCTAAAACCAAAGGAATTTCCATGGCTAAAGCTTCAAATATTTTGGAAGGAATTGCCCCTTTGAATAAATCTAGTTTTTTCAATGGAATAATAGCAGCATCAATACTATTAAGAATTTCTGGCATTTCTGCTTTACTTACTGCATCAAAAAAGAAAACATTGACTAAGGAAAGTTGATTTTTAATTTGAATTAATTTATCTTTTTCTGGGCCACTTCCCATAAAAATAAACTTTGCTTTATGATTACTGATTTTATGAGCCGCATGAAGAATGGTCTCCAAACCTTGAGCATACCCTAATATTCCACCATAAAAAAACAATACATCATAACTTTTGAAATCATTGTCTTTTCTCCATTGGGTATTTTTGTCTTTTGAAGGTTGGAAATAGTTTAAATCTACACCATTGGGAAGCCAATAAACATTTTTTTGAGGGAATCTTGTTTGGATATTTGCAACAATTCCTTGTGTTTGCCCTGTTATTAAATCAGATTTTTTGTAGAGAAACTCTTCTAATTTTGTCGCTAATTTCAAAAAAAACTTATTGGTAACAATCTCCATTTTTTCGGCACTTTCTGGCCATAAATCTGAAACATTGAATATAAATTTTGCTTTTTTCTTTTTGGCAATTTTGTATGCCGAAATTCCCAAGAACAAAGGTGGAGATTCGCAAAGCACAAAATCGTATTTGTCGTCAACTTTCTTAGAACCTGTAAAATAGGAACTCCAAACAAAGGAGAAATAATTTCTAAGCCTGCTAATGATTGATTTATTTTGGGAAACATAAATACTTGTTCTATGCACTTTTATTTCTCCTATTTTTTCAAAAGCATACTTTTTACCTACATATTCTTTATGAATGACCATTTGGGGATAATTGGGCATAGCAGTAATCACTGTTACATCCACACCAGAATTTTGCAACCTCACAGCTAATTCAAACAACCTGTTTTGAGGCGCTCCTATTTCAGGAGGAAAATATTGTGTAACAATGAGTAATTTCATTAAATTCTTTCGGTATAACTAAAATCTAAACGACAAAACTAAGTTATAATTTTAAACCTGAAAAGAATTAGGAAAAACTAAATTTAAAAATGAACTATTTTTTCACAAACATCTTAGTTGCCATCTTATGGTCTTGTTCAATTGAAAAATAGTAAACACCTTTTGCCCAATCGCTACAAGAAATAGTGTGCATTTCTTTACTGATATTCTCGCTAAAAATCAATCTACCATAAGCATCAAACACTTTAACATTAGCATTTTGATGGTCCATTCTTAAAGTAACCACATCTGAAGATGGGTTTGGAAACAAATCAAAGTTTAAAAGTTCAACATTCTCAATACTTGCGAGCCCAGAAATCAATCCAAATCTTTCGTTTTCCAAAACACCTCTCATGTGCATTGCTTGATCTATCGTGAACATATTTTTGCATGTTTCTGAAGAATAATCCATGTGGTTTTCAATCAAATCAGGTAAATCGTTAGGGTCTGGTTGTCCTGCAATACTATCTATACAGGTATTATTAGAAGTATTACAGTCAAATTCACTTTGATAACCTTGGTTGGGAGTATCTGCCATACCGTCATCTTCGCCACAACTTTCTCCTCCGAATAATCCTCCTCCATCTCCCCAGATGTGTCTCAATCCGAGATAATGTCCTACCTCATGCACCGCTGTTCTTCCTGCGAATTCAACATTTCCACCACCTCCACCAGGATTAGGATATGGCACAGGATTGTTGTCGCCTACGGTTCTAAAATCTAAAACAACACCATCTAATTCTGGGCTTGGTGCAGAACTTCCAGCAGGCCAATTAGATAATCCTGCAGGTGGATAAGCATATCCAAACAAAGCCCCAAAAGTATTCTGAATTTTACAAACCCAAATATTCATATAGTATTCAGTGTTCCAAGCATCACTTCCGCCTTCTGCTGTTCTCTTAACTTTATCTGGCAATCCTGAAAAAGTAAGTCCAAAAGTTTCGTTGGTTTGAACTCTTTCTATATGCACTAAATTATATTGTATGTGCGGATTTCCTGCTACAGAATGAAATATAGGTCTAAGATTAACTGTATCTGCGTTTGTTCTTCCAAAATCTGCGTTGAGAATATCCATTTGATTGTAAATTACAGAATCTGGAATATTTTCTTCATTTTCTTTCCAAACTACATGCACCACAACATTTACAGTATGTACTTGTCCACTTTTGGTTGAAAATTGATGTGAATTTTCAAAAGCATTTTGCATTGCTTGTTTGAAACCTGGATATTGATTTTCCAAAACATCTTCTGTGTATTTAGCATCATTTATAACTCCAGTATTTCCCATAACATAATCAGCAGGATTTTGCGCAATTAAAGATTTTAATAGAAAAGTTAGGATCAATAAAAAAGTAAACGACTTCATATTTTCTTGTGGTTTTAAAATTATATTCAGCAATTTTAGGAAGAATTTATAAATTTTGATGAAAAATTACATTGTTGGGGCAAATACTTTATGAACGGGTAGAAAAAACTCTAAAAAAATTGTCCCATTACAATTTTGAGCAATTCCAACTTCTTTCATATAAAAGAAAATAACGATAAATGGTAAATTAAATTTCTTTCGGATCGTATTTACTCATAAAAAAGTAAGCCGCAAATATTGCTAAAATATAGTAAATTGTTTGGGCTAGTGTAAACCATATTAGACTTACATAAAAATCATTATACAATTTGAATGAAATATAAACACTAAGATAAATAGCTATAAGGTGAAAAATATCAAATATAAGTGTCGTTTTTTGACGGTTCAATTTTATGTATATATAAGAAAGTGAAGATGAGACAAACATCACGGACATCCAAATAGACATTATTTTTAGTGTTGGCAGTAAACTGGACCATTTTTCACCCAAAATCAAAACCACTAGAGTATTGGGAATCATAAAAATGACAAAGACCGCTATCACACCAATTAAAACCAATCTTTTTAACCAAAAAGAATATAAATTCCTCAACTGTTTTTTATCATTTATTTTGGCAATATCACTATAAAAAACTTGAGCAAATGCAGTTGAAAAAAGTGAAAAACCTACACCAATATAATATTTTGAAGCGCCTATTTCACCCGATACACTAGCGCCATAATAGTACAAGAACAAATCAATTAATAAAAAATTGATATAAGTTCCTATGAGTGTTCCGGGAGTTGTGAATAAGACGAAGTTTTTGTGTTTTTTTAATAATTGGATTGCTTCATTTTTCTGAACTTTATTTTTTATTGTTTTATTCTTGAAATATCTATAACCTAAAAAGATAGATGCATACACATTTCCAAAAACTCTACCCAATATAAGTCCTAAACTTGATAACTTAGTGATTGCGAAACCAAATTGCCCTAATGAAGCGAAAGCATTTTGACCAAATTTATTGACTGCAATTGTTTTAAATTTTTGCGCTCTTGTAAACCAAGAATTAAATATTTGAACCAATCCAATTGAAAATATCCCAACTGGAATAAGAAAAAACAATATTGAATTGTTCAAGACAGCATTAAAACTTGCACTAAAAAAACTGCCAATAATAGCGAAAATTAAACCCACCAGTGATGAAATGATTAAAATTTTAATCGACAATTCGGTAAGTATTCTGGCGCTTCTTTCTTCTTTTTCTAAAATCACACCAGTTTCTAATCTAAGCGCTCCAATTGTTGCGAAAATTGCTACAAATTCAAAAAACCACATGAAATTACCAAAATCTTCTGGCGTATAAAAATACCTTTGTAAAATAGGAAGCGAAATCAAAGACACAATTTGTGCAAGAAAAGTTCCTGACATTAAAGTTGCGACATTCCTTATGGTTGATTTCTTATCTATTCCCTCTGGCATATTGACTAAACGTATCGATATTAATTAAAGTATAATTCAAAAATACAATCGGTTTAAAACCTATTATTCAATAGATACTTTTGTGATCTTAGGTTCAAAAACACCTTCTTTTTCTTTACTAGAAAACAAAGATATAAAAAACACAAAAAAGACAATTCCTGCTTGCGTTTGCAGTATAGATTCTGTTAAAAAATTGAATCCAATTATCCATAAAAATAAAATAGAAATTCTAGATTTATTCTTTACAATTGCAACATAAAAAATCAACAACAATGATAGCAAACCAACGACTCCACTTTTTCCTGTCGTTTGCAAATATTGATTGTGTGCATTTATTTTGGATTTTGCCATTTTATAATTCTTATTTCTCATATAATCAAGCGACAATTCATCTTCAAAATCACCGACTCCACAACCCAATACTGGATTTTGCTTAATCAATTTCAATGATGCATTCCATGCTATAATCCTCATTCCTGTAGAGCCTGAATTGTCTTTGGAAGACATCTCAAAAACATTATCTATTCTATTTTGAACATATGTAGAAGAGGAGTATCCAATAATAAAGAAAGTAATGCCTAATGTAAATGCTAAAGCAAAAGATTTCCAAATCTTGGTTTTATGCATCCAAACAAACCCGCAATATAAATGAATAAACACCAACAATAACAAAGCTGTTTTCGACATTAAAAGAATCACATAAAAACTAAAAATAATAAGCAATATGTTTGTAATTCTTTTTGAAAAAAATGTCTCTTTATTTATTTTACTGTTCCATAAAATTAAAATTCCAAAAGTAAAGTACATCGACATATAACTTGGGTGATAAAAAACACTCAAATTATTGTACAATACATCCTCAATACTCTGTATAGAGTTTATATTCACAAGTAATGAAAAAAATGAAAGCAAAATACTTATCAATAAACCTTCTACGAAACTTATAAAAATCTTATTCCTTATTAGAAACAATGAAGTTTTTGAAAAAATTAAAGCAAGTGGGATCATTAGAAAAGATAGGTTTAACTCAACCTCAAAAAAATACTTTTCTATATTAGAACTTAGAAAAAAACCTAAAAGAATTACAAAAAAATAGAGTAATAAAGGCAAGTATATCTTTATTTTTTTGATAGAAAATGAAAAATCTAACAAACTTGTTAAAAAACAAATTGCTATTGAAAAAGGAATTAACTTTGGATAAATCGGAATGACAAAAGCCAAAATTGAAAAACTATACTCGTTTAAGTTATATTTTAATTTAATTTTGTTCAAAAATTCAAATGTTTCAAGAGCTAAAGATAGTAAAGTTGCTAATAATAATATCACTTATGATTATTATTATAGTAAAATTATATTAAAGACACCATTAGCGTCTTTGTCTTTCAATAAATACTCCTATTATTCAAACGAACCAATTGAAATTTGCTACCTTCATTAACAAGCAATGAAATATCTCTTAAGAGTATTTATGATGGAAATACGAAGGAAATAAAATTAGAAAACTCGAGTTTTACAATCAAAACCCCTGGTTTATATATCATTAACGACACTTATCCAATTGTCATCAAAAGTGAAATTCCAAAAGAAATCACAATAGTTTATCCGTTTATAAATAATTACTTATACGAAAAAGTTGATGGCGAAACACGAATAAATACATTTACAGACAGTTTAGACATCGACTTATATTCTACTTTCACTCACATTGATGCTAACTTTTTTGACTGGATGCAAGATCGTTCATACACTGTGATTTCTGAAAATGATTTGCTAGACTTAAAATACTTCGGGAATACAAAATACTTAATCCTGTATGGCACTTTAAATTATTTAAATCAAGAGATCATGAATAATTTAATTCAATTTGTTGATTCTGGCGGTAACATTCTTGTAATGTGCCCTTTGTTTTGCGAATACAATATTGAGTTTTCAAACAAATCAATAATCAAACAAAAGGATACTTTAGGCAATTGGAAAAAACCTAAACCTAAGATTCCATTACACTATTCCTATGGAGGAAAAACTGATGGATGTTTGAAATTGAATCATGAAAAAATAAGTGCCAAAGAACTTTGTTTGATCAATGAAGTTTGGAGTAGCGCTTATTGGGGAGACACAAACTACACCCACAAAGAACTGGGGATTCAAAAATTAACAGAAACAGAAAACAATAAAGGAAAAGGATATTTGACTGTATCTACGTCAAAAGTTTCTAATGGAAAATTAATTCTTATCGGTTCAGACGCTATTTTTTGGGATGAAAATTACAAAAAGCAAGAAATAAAAAAATTTCTTAACGAACTATTTTTATTGTTTACTGAGCCATAATTCTGTAATATAAACACGAAATAAAGTTCGACTTAAGAAAATTATTGAAGTATTTTTAAGTAAAAGTCAACCAATTTCTTTTCTTGACTCTGCCAACTTTGATTTTCTATAACCTCTTGGCGTTTTAACATAATATTTTGAATTTCATTGCTATAGTTTTCTTTCACTTTCTTTATACCATTTGCAATAAGTTCTGGACGATAAGGATCTACAAACGTAGCTGATGCTTTGAATTCACTTTTCCAAAAATCAATATCAGACATTACCATTGGAAGTCCATTCATGATAAATTCAAAAGATTTATTAGGTAAAGATACTAAATGATTTGGAACTTTATGAAATGTAATAATCCCCATATTTGCTTGACTTAATTCTTTTTGACAATCTTCAAACGACATATTCCCTTTGTAACAGACCATAGCTTTATTTTTTACAGAACCGATACAATCTTCCTTATACTTTTCACTTTCCCAAGAGCCCAATAATATGAGTTGGTATTTGCCATTCTCCAAAAAATTCAATGCCTCACACATATCTTTGATGCCTCTAATTTTTGTCAAACCTCCATTGTAGATAATCTTGAAGGGGTCACTGATTTCTTTACTTGCTATTTCTCTATTTAATTCATTAATGATAGGATAATTATAAATAGTTTCTGTTAGCGTGTAATTAAATATTTTTGTGATTTCTGGCAGGACTGAAATCACTCCATCAACTTTACGGCAAATTCGTTTTTCATAATTAGCATAAAGTTTTGAAACCAATTTTCTCATCCATTTGAATGGAATCCATTCTTTTTCAAGAATGGTCGCTGCTACATTTTCATGAGAATCAAAAATCACTTTCTTACCTTTTTTTTGTAATGGTTTTACAAAAGATAACAGTTCTGGGTCATGCAAATGATAAATAGCGGCATCAATCGATAAAGCAACTTTTAAAACTTTTTTCTTTTCGAAAAATATTCTTAGAATCTTATTCACTTTTTTGAATCCAGGAACGGGCACTAATACAACATTATTGACAGTTGTATTGGGAGCAAATGGAGCCACTAAATATACTTCCTCAAAATGTTTAGCAAGTGAAGTACATTCTTTTTTGAATATTCTTATATCCTCCCATTGATGAACGGAAGTGACATGACATATTTTATACTTCATTTGACGCTGACTCATTTAATGGATTTAAAAAATCTTCAAAATTTTTCTGATAAATAACATACAATAACAATAAAAATCCCCATCCTCCGGAAAACAAAAGTATAAGTAAATTGGTACTACTCAAAATAAAATATAAAATAAATTGATTGAAACAAACAAACTAAAATAATTTTTAAAAAGAACTTTTGTAAATAACAAAAAAACACTTACCATCAAAGATGATAAAATCAAACCTGTAGAACCGAAATTAGAATACTCTCTCATAAATGTGGCTGCATTTACAGATCCTTGAACACCTTTCTCATAATGTTCAGGATAAAACGACCTGTATAGCTCCGTATTATAATCTATATATCCTTCGTCATAAAAATGATTAATAACAGGATAGCCCCTGCCATATAAAAAAGGTTTTTTTTCAGGAATATACTCAAACCATTTTGATACAATTTCACCGGGCAAATAAACAACTCTATTTCTTATTCCTAAAATTACTCTTAAAGGCGTTGGTATATCTCCCTTTATTTCATCTTGTGCAATTTCAACCTCTTCGGTTTCGGTTAAATCATTTATTTTTGATGTGGCAGTAGATATGATTACATAAAAATTAATAAAAATAACAGAAAATAAAACTGCTGAAAAAAGCCATTTTTTTTGTAATAGCAAATACAAAATAGTGGGTATTAGCATAAAGATAATAAAACTTTTCTGCAACATACCAAAAGAATATAAAGCGCCAATTATCAATGAAATATAAAGCCAAATATGATTCTTTGTGATGTAAAAATACAAAATTAAGAAAGGAAGAATGGTTCGAATATTAAATCCAGACAAATACTTTATGACCGAAGGACTATTGGTATGAATGTTTTCTCTCAGAAAAACAACCTCAGATAAGTATTCAACGCCAAATATTTTGAATCCAGGAAGACCTGTATTGAAATAAATATCAAATAAAATAATTAGAATTGAAAATCCAAATAAATAATATATTGAATTTTTGAAATTAATTTTTGAAAAAAAGGTGATTACTTTATGGTTTATTTTGTCAAGTTTGTTTTTCAGAAAGTAATCACCAATCCAATAAAACAAATTAAAAGATATCAAAACGATCAATAAGTAATGTATATATTCGAATCCAGAATATTTAATTACTCCAATAAAAATCAGTAATAAAACTATTTGATAAAGAAAATAACCTATGTGAGTTTTAATTGTATTTATCAATTTGCTAACCTTTTTTCGTGCTTTTTAATTACAAAGTAAATCAAGAAAAAATAAATTAAATAATTTATAGATTCGAGTATTGTAAGTGCAAAGATAAAATCTTCTATTGAATTAAATTTAATAAAAAATAAAGTCGTAAGAGATAAAAACCTTCCAATTTGCCATAAACTATTAATTTTCAGTTTTTCTAAAGCTATAAAAACAGTACTAAAAGGAGAGGAGAGAAAGGTGATTGCATAACTAAAAATCATAACTGAAGCAAATTTACCTGCGATTTCGTTTTTTTCTCCAAATACAAAACTAAAAACTTCTGAACCAAAATTAAACACAATCAAAAGACCTATTACAGACATAAAAAACAATGGCTTAAAGTATCTAAGGGTAACTTTCATCAATGAAAGATTGTTGTTTTTTAACTGACTATATCTCTGAAGTAGAACACTCGATATACTTGTAGATATAAGAGCTAGTGGCATTGCCAAAACCATCCTACTCAAATCGAAATAGCCCGTTATTTCTTTAGAAAAAAACGCTGTTATAGCAAAAACAGGAATGTATGCTGCTAGCGTATTCAAAAGGTTTGGAATCAATGCTTGAAAAGGCATGTTTTTGTATCTCACTAAAACTTTTTTAATTTCTTGAAAATTTAAAACACTCTTTTCTTTGTTCTTAAAAAACTTTGAAGCATAAAACAAAAAATTCACTAAATCGCCTATTATACTTCCGAGCACCAATCCAAAATTTACCGAACTATATTTTAATGAAATTTGACTCGTCCCTTCGGCAACTCTTCTGTAGATTTTATTAAAAGATAGGAATGAAAATTTCTTTTCTCTTACAAACCAGTTTATAAAAGTCAAATGACAGCCATTTAAAAAAATTGAGAAAGGTAACAACCAAACTAATTGCCCTAAACCTAATAAATCGTGTGCAAAAATAACTTTCATCACAAAAACTATTAACAGCATAAAAAGGCTCATAGATGTGCAAATGAAAAAGATACCATTCATCAAGTCTTTGGCTTTTTTATCTTCCTTAGGTAAAGTTATTGCAGAATGATAATTCAATGTACTAAGCACTGCGCCAATGGAATAGATAGAGAAGAAAAGCGCAAAATTTCCAAATTCCTCAGGAGAATATATCCTTCTTAAAATGGGCTGCAATGCAAAAGGAATCATTTGAGATATCAATGTTCCTAATATCAAAACTGAAGCATCACCTTTGAGAAAAGTCTTTAATTTAAGTCTTTTAGAAATTTTATTTTCAGTTGAATCTTCCAAACTATGTCTTTACAAATTTACTCAACGTCTGACTTTTATAAATCATCGGAATCATTTCTATAGAACCTCCAAAACCTCTAAAATACTTTTCAATTTTAGGTTGCATGGAGCCTTCAAAATCAAACACTTCTATGTCTAAAGATTTTGCTTTGAGAATGCCATTCCACATACACATTGGGCCAGCAAATTCATTTTGAAATGAAGCGTCATATCCACCCAACAAATAATAAGACCGATTTTGGTCAAATACAAAAAAGGTTGCTGCACATGGTTTCCCTTCTTGATAAGCCACTTGGAAGAAAGTATTGTCTTCAGTTGCAAAATCAAATATTACTTTTTTAACAAAAGCTTTATCCAAATCCAAATTTTCTCTGTCAATGGTTTTGTAAATCAAGTCTAACAAATCCTTTTTGTTTCCGTTGGTTTCTACTTTCAAATCTGATTTCAGTCCCTTGTTGATATTTCGTCTTCTTTCAGAAGACATATTCTTGAGAATTTCCTCTTCGGATAGATTCAAATCGATAACGTAAGTAAACTTTAACTTTGTTTCGAATCCATTTTTTACAAATGGGGACAAATCTTGGAAGGAAGTTGGGAAATTGATTTTATAAATATCACATTTTATGGATTCTAAATAAGAAACTAGCTCTTTAAATACTTTCTTGTAGAAAGTCACCTTGTTGAAATTAGTTTCGCTATCACAATTCAAAATCAACCAATTGTAAGGACATAAAGGAGGTGGACTAATTTGCGTAAATATTTTTTTTCTTTTGTATTTTTGCAGATAAAATGCGCCAATCAATTCATCATTGAGATTTTTGATGCCAATAATTTCAAAATTTTCGTTGTACAGAACTTTGATCCATTCTTTACTAAAAAAAACCGAAGTATCACATTGATTGATTAATGAAAAAAGTGCTTTTTCATCAATTGGGGGATTTATATTTAATTTTGAGATTTTCAAATATTGCTTTCAATTAAAACACGAAATTAAACATTACTTTTGAATTCTTGCTTTTACAACAAATTATAAATCGTTGAGATTTTGATAATGAATTTATTTACTGTTTTTGATTTTTACCGCCTAACCTATCTTTCTTAGCACTTGGATAGACAAAATTTTCATTGTTTTTCTCGTACCAATCTCTAAATGTATCTTTTTCCAACATATAAGGCAAAATCCATTTGTAATAAATTTTTTCAGTGATTGGGAAAAACATACCGTTTCCTAATTCCAAACAAAAAATTTCGTCACGATCACTTATGTCACAATCAAATACTTTAATTGTTCCATCCACTTTTAGAAAATAAGGTCGATAAAAATCATTCAATGCCTTGTATTTTCTTACAATAGACTTACCTCTTTTCTTAACAAAATACTCAATTTCATAACCCGAAAAAGTTTGAGTTTTTCCATGGTTTGATACAATTACTTTCAAGGAATCACAACTTCTCCCAAAACACATTTTTGTTTTAACCTTGCCTAAATATTCTTCTCCGTTTCTCAACACCACTTTCCCCTGCCCAAAGTGACTTATGTATGATGAAAAGAAACAAATTACAATAATATATCGAAAGAAACTATTCACAACTTAAATATTAGGATTAAATAATATTCTTAATATTTTCCAAAGGTCTTCCAATTGTAAGGTATATTGTCTTTGACTAAAATTGGTCTTTCCAAAAGAATAGGATTTTCTAAAATCATTTTTACCACATTTTCTTTATTCAATTCCGTTTTGCTGTATTTCTCCTTGAAAATATTTTCTTTTGTTCTAACAATTTTGTCTGAAGTACCTTAATTTATCTAAAATCTCAACAATTTCTTCTTTTGAAATTCCTTCTTTAAGATACAAAACCGTTTTGTGAGGTATATTATTTTCTTCTAAATAATTTTTGCATCTCTACTTTTTCCGCATCTTGGATTGTAGATATAATTTCATATTTCAATTCTTAATTAATGAGTTACAAATTTACAAAATTTCATTACGAGAAGATAAATTTTTTCATTTGTTAAAGTAAAGTAACCATTTTAATAATTTTTTATTACATTTGTGATTGATAAACACTAAAAATAAAACTATGAAAAAACTATTACTTTCTTTGTCTATACTATTAAGTGTAGGTATTTCTCAAGCTCAAGTTGCTTTAGAAATTCTTCAACCCGCTTCTATCGCTGGTGGTTATGGAATTGGATTTACTGACAATGGTTGGGGATTTCCTGACATGAACAACCCTGCAAATGCCGTTACGGGATTTGTTGAAGTAGCAAGAGATGCTACCACTGCTGATTCTCTTTGTTGCGCTGACAATGTTGCTGATTTAACCGGTAAAATTGCATTATTATACAGAGGTGCTTGCCAATTTGGTGACAAGGCTAGATACGCACAAAACGCTGGTGCAATTGGTGTAATCATCGTAAACAATGACCCTAATGGTTATATTGATCCAGGAGCTGGAAACCAAGGAGCAACTGTTACTATTCCTGTAATTATGATTTCTGCTGCTGACGGTGCTGCTTTAAGAAGCGAACTTGACAATAGTGTGCAAGTAGAAGCTTTTATTGGAACAACTTTCTTATTGTATGCAAATAATTTAAGATTAACTAATGGATTTGCACTTTTACCTAAAATGGGATCAACACTTTCCGCTAACGCTCAAGATGCTTCAGAGTATGAAGTGGAATTAGAAGCAGTTTATGTAAACGTTGGTCAAAATGACCAGTTTGGTGTAACAGCAACCGCAGAGATTTCGTTTGGAGGTGCTACCATTTTTTCTGATACATTTGGTCCTTTTGACATTGCATCTGAAGATTCTGTTACGGTTACGTTTAATACTTTTTCACAATCATCGTATGCTACAGGTGACTATACATTAACATATTCTTTCACAATGTCAGCAACAGACGAATTCACACAAGATGACGAATTAGTTTATCCTTTTAGAATAGACAATGACAGATTATCATTAGCTGAACTTGATGCAAATGGACAAACTACAAGTTCTGGAGGAATTAGACCTGCAGAGAGTACTCAACCATTTACTTCTTGTATTGTTTACCAAGACCCAAATGCATCTAGAAGATCTGTTAAATCAATTGGCTTCTCAGCATCTACAAGTACAGTTGATGGAATTGAATTAACAGGTGAACTTATGGAAGTTGTTGCTTATGAGTGGAACGATGTAATTACAGGATTAGATGCTGTTACTGTATCTGACATCACTCAAGTAGGTTTTGGGGAATATTTCTATGACGCAGATGATCAAGGAGTTACTGTTTATCAAGATTTAGAAAATCCTTTTAATATGGTGGATAATCAAAAATACCTGTTCTGTGTAACTACATACAGTAATGATATTTTTGTGGGTTACGAAAATGGCAGAATCTATGATTACAACGAGTCAAAATATGATTTCCCTAATATGTTAATCAATGTTGATGGAGCATGGGGATTAGGTTTTATTAACCCTGTGTATCCTGCAATTGTTGTAGAAACACAATCACCAATTGGAATTGATGAAAACAACACTGTTGAAATCACTCCTTTCCCTAATCCATCATCTGATATTGTAAACATACCGCTTGCTGGAATGGATGGTTTTGCTGATTTGAAAGTAATGGATTTAACTGGTAAAATTGTTAAAAACCAAAGAATAAATGCTGCAAATGCAAACAATGTTGAAGTAAATGTTTCAGATCTTACTTCAGGAATTTATGTTTTCAATATTATTTTTGAAAATGGAATGACTTCTACATTTAATGTAGGAGTTACAAGATAATTTCTGATATAAATATTCTAGATTTTTAAAGAGACTACTTGAAAAAGTGGTCTCTTTTTGGTTTTATGAATTTGTAAATCAACTATAAAAAATCTGAACAATTGAAGTCAAGTTAAATCATATCTTGGTTTCACGCTCCAAACAATCAATTCAATTTTTTTTTGAAAAAATGACATAAATCATATTTTAAATTGATGAACGTCATTCTGTAAGCAATATAGATGTCTCATCTTTGCATTGTAATTAAAAAAAACACAATCAAAAATGGACGCAAAAGACTACCTATATTATGGATTCGGACAAATTGTTTTCGGATTGGCTTTTTCAGATGGAAAAGTACAAATCGAGGAGAAAAAACGATTAGAAGAAATCATCGACAATCATTTCTTGAAAGACACTGACGGAAGCAGAGTTTCTTCGATAATATTCCAATTACTTGACAAAAAGACCACTTTAGTGTCGATGAAATATACGAACAAGGTGTGTAAAAATATGAAATTAGGAGATCATTATCTTACTCCCGAAATATTAGAAAAATTCAAATCCATTTTACAAAAAGTGGCTGATGCTTTTCCTCCTTCTACTGAAGAAGAACTCGAAATTATCAGAAAATTTTCTAACGATATAAAATGTAACTAATAAAATCAAAATATTATGAATACTATAACTAAAACATCATCACACACAACTTACCAAACAGAGAAAAAAACAAATACTTTCTTACAATATGCAGAAGCGCATCCTTATGGAATCATGTCAATGCTTTTAGTCTTTGTTGGTTGTTTAAGTGGAATCACCGTAGGACTAAGAGGATTTGACAGCGACTTATTTTTAATCGCTATTATTATCCCAACGATGACCACTTTAGCATTGATTCTTTCAGTACAACCAATAAAGTATATTTTGGCAGCAGGAATCATCACGGCTATAGTAGATTTATTAATCCTTTTAACACTTTTATTTTAAAATGTCGAAATTAGTTATCACACCAAATACTACTACAGACACCATCAAAAACTGGTTTTCTGACAAGTTTCCTCTTTTGAAAATTGAATTTTATGCTACTGAACATCAAATGGGAGAAGGAAGTTCCAACTCAAGTATCGTAACTGAAAACACTTCAATTGCTGATATTGGTTATAAAAACAATGGAAATGATAAAGAGGTCGAAATCATTATTTTTGAAGATTATTCCACCAACTTAGTGGAACACATTTTCAAGTCTAGGTTGAACTTGAATATTCAAATCTTTAGATTTACAAACAATCATTGGATTCAAACCACCTCAACGGATAATTGGACCATCAAAGAACAAATGGAAAGGGCTCAATTTCACGAAAACGAAAGAAGAGCGTAAAACACATATTATAAAGACCTCATAGTTAAGGAGGGAACTTATGAGTAAGTTCCCAAAGGTTAGTCAGAAAGGCTTGGGTGTTTTAGAGATTAAAATCTAAAATTTCTCAAGCCTTTGCTGTTATTTTAAGAGTAATTTATTGTTCATTAAAGGGTTTAGATTTAATTGTAGTGGAAAACGAACATTTCACTTACAAAAGGATTGTGTAAACTTTGTAACAATTGTAACTGTATGTTTTTATTAAACACTTTACCTTTGTCAAAAATTATAAATTTTATTCAAAATGAAAATAGAACAAATATATACTGGATGTTTGGCTCAAGGGGCATACATTATCGAAAGTAATGGTGAAGTTGCCATAATTGATCCACTAAGAGAAGTACAACAATATATTGATTGGGCTGAGAAACACAACGCTACTATCAAATATATCTTAGAAACTCATTTTCATGCGGACTTTGTAAGTGGGCACGTTACCCTTGCAGAAAAAACAGGAGCTACAATTATTTACGGACCAACTGCAAACCCAAATTTCGATGCACATATTGCAGAAGACAATCAAGTATTTAAATTAGGAAATGTTTCCATTAAAGTTTTGCACACGCCAGGGCACACTATGGAAAGTACTACTTTTTTATTACTAGATGAAAATGGAAAAGAACACGCTATTTTTAGTGGCGACACATTATTCCTAGGCGATGTAGGAAGACCTGATTTGGCTCAAAAAGCTGCCAGTATGACACAAGAAGATTTAGCCGGAATTCTTTACGAAAGTTTGAGAAACAAAATCATGACTTTGCCTGACGAAACTATTGTGTATCCTGGACATGGCGCTGGAAGTGCTTGTGGTAAAAACATGAGTAAAGAGACTGTTGGTTCTATAGGAGAACAAAAAAGAATCAATTATGCTTTGAGAGCAGACATGACCAAAGAAGAATTTATCAAAGAAGTTACGGATGGTTTATTACCTCCACCTGCTTATTTTCCTCTTAATGTGAAGATGAACAAAGAAGGATACGAAAGCATTGATGATGTATTGGAAAGAGGAGAAACAGCACTTTCGCCAGAGGCTTTTGAAGCAGCGGCCAACGAAACTGGCGCTATTGTTTTAGACGTAAGACACCAAGATGATTTTGTAAAAGGACATATTCCAAGATCTATTTTCATCGGAATTGATGGTGGTTTTGCGCCATGGGTAGGCGCTTTGATTAAAGATGTTAAACAACCGATATTATTAGTTGCACCCGAAGGAAAAGAAAGCGAAGTCATTACAAGGTTGTCTAGAGTAGGTTTTGATGGTACTATTGGATTTTTGAAAGGTGGTTTTGAGTCTTGGAAAAATTCAGGTAAAGAAATTGATATGATAGAATCTATAAGTGCTGAAGAGTTCAAATCGAGATTGATTTCAGAAAAACTGCCTGTTTTTGATGTAAGAAAAGACGGAGAATTTAACAGCGCTAGATTGAGCGAAGCACACTTTGCTCCTTTGGATTATCTAAATGATTACTTAGCCTCATTTCCATCTGAAGGGAAATTCTTCATACATTGTGCTGGAGGTTATCGTTCTGTAATTGCATCTTCTATACTAAAAAGTAGAGGAATTCACAACATGGTAGATGTAAAAGGAGGATTTGGAGCCATCAAAAACCTTGGTTTAGAAATGACCGAAGGTGTTTGTCCAAGTACTTTGAGATAGTTTTTTGAGTTCGGGGTTTGGAGTTTGTTGTTCGGAGTTTGAGGTCTTAAACTATTGAAAATTAAGCAACAACTATCAACTAATCGCTAATCACTAAAAACTAACCACTAAATACTAAATACTAATCACCAATCGCTAAATACTAACAACTAAGAAATATGAAAAACATAAAATTACTTAAAGAAATATGTGAGGTAGCAGGAGCTCCAGGTTTTGAACAAAGAATCAGAGAGATGGTCATCAAAGAAGTATCACCTTTGGTTAATAACGTTTCTTTAGACAATATGGGTAATGTAACTGCTTTTGTAAAAGGAAAAGACAGTAGCAAAAAAATAATGATTGCGGCTCACATGGACGAAATCGGATTCATTGTAACTCATATTGATGATGCCGGTTTTGTGAGATTTCATACTTTAGGTGGTTTTGATCCCAAAACACTTACTGCTCAAAGAGTGATTGTACATGGAAAAAAAGATTTAGTCGGAGTAATGGGTAGCAAACCTATCCATGTAATGAGTGCTGAGGAAAGAAACAAAGTTCCAAAAACTACCGATTATTTTATAGACCTAGGGATGCCAAAATCTGAGGTTGAAAAATACATCGAAGTTGGAAATCCTGTGACTAGAGATAGAGAACTCATCGAAATGGGAGATTGTGTAAATTGCAAATCAATTGATAATAGAGTTTCTGTTTTTATTTTGATTGAAACTTTAAGAAAATTAAAAAATCCTCCTTACGATGTTTATGGTGTTTTTACAGTTCAAGAAGAAGTTGGGATTAGAGGTGCTCAAGTAGCAACCCAAGAAATCCAACCTGACTTTTCATTTTGTCTAGATACAACAATCGCTTTTGATGTACCCGGTGCACCAGCACATGAAAAAGTAACTGAACTAGGAAAAGGTACAGCCATCAAAATAATGGATTCGAGAACTATTTGTGATTATAGAATGGTCAACTACTTGAAACAAACGGCTGACAAACACAAAATTAAATGGCAAAATGAAATCCTTACAGCTGGCGGAACAGATACTTCAGCATTACAACAAATGACTGCTGGAGGTTCGATTGCAGGGGCTATAAGCATTCCGACAAGACATATTCATCAAGTAATAGAGATGGCACATAAAGAGGATATCAAAGGAAGCATTGATTTATTACTTAATGGTATTAAAGATATTCAGAAATTCGACTGGAAGTTTTGATTTATTAAGATTTAAAGATTCAAGACTACAAGATTCAAGACTACAAGATTCAAGACTACAAGATTAAATCTTTTGTCTTTTGAAATTTTTGATTTTGAACAGTTTTTCTTTGTAAACAACTTAATTTGGGTAAAATTCTGTTTTGTGATTTCTTTTTTCGTACTTTTGCAGTATAATTAAACATAATGTCATGACATTAACAACATTAAATATCATTCAAGCAGGTTTCATTGGGATGCCTCAAGTCATTTTGATTGCAGTAATCGTATTGCTTTTATTCGGAGGTAGAAAAATACCTCAATTGATGAGAGGGCTTGGACAAGGAATGAAGGAATTTAAAGATGCTTCTAATGGAAGTTCTAAAGATGCCGAAACACCTTCTACTACTTCGACATCAGAACAAGAAAAATCTTAATTCTAAAACGCTTTTATTTTGAAAGATTATCAATCTTATTCAGAAATAAGACAAGATTTGGAAAATGGAGTTACCAACTGTGTAACTTTAGTGAATAATTATGCTCAAAAAATAAAAAATTCACAATCCAATGCTTTTTTGGAAGTTTTTGAATCATCTGCGCTTGAAAAAGCTAAAGAAGTAGATGAAAAAATTCAAAATGGAACGCAAGGTAAATTAGCTGGAATGGTGATTGCGATTAAGGATAATATCTGTTATGCAAACCACAAAGTTTCTGGGGCTTCAAAAATTTTAGAAAATTTCGAATCGATTTACAATGCCACTGTTGTCAAAAAATTATTGGTAGAAGATGCTATAATCATAGGCAGAGTAAACTGTGATGAATTTGCGATGGGTGGTTCCAACGAAAATTCTGCTTACGGAATTGTAAAGAACCCCATTCAATTAGATAGAGTTCCAGGTGGTTCTTCAGGAGGTTCTGCAGCTGCTGTAGCAGAAGGGCTTTGTATTGCATCCTTAGGAAGTGATACAGGAGGATCTATAAGACAACCAGCTTCATATTGTGGTCTAGTCGGTTTTAAACCAACTTACGGTAGAGTTTCTAGATATGGACTTTTGGCTTATGCTTCAAGTTTTGATCAAATTGGACCATTGACCAAAAATGTAGAAGATACTGCATTAATTTTGGAAGTGATTGCCGGACCAGATGAATATGATAGTACAGTTTCTCAAAAAGAGGTACTGAACTATGCTCAAATGTTGAATGAAAATTCAGACAAGAAATACAAAATTGGATACATCAAAGATTGTATCAACAACGAAGGGATAGATAACGAAGTAAAAAGTTTTACGGAATCTATCATCGAAAGTTTAAAAGAAAAAGGACATACACTCGAAGGCATTGATTTCCCACTTTTGGAGTATATGATTCCAAACTACTATATACTTACAACTGCTGAGGCATCTTCAAATTTAGCAAGATACGATGGCGCTCACTTTGGATACAGAAGTGAGGCTGCTCAAGATATTGAAACTACTTATGTGAAGTCTAGAAGTGAAGGATTCGGTACCGAAGTCAAAAGAAGAATCATGTTGGGGACATTTGTATTAAGCGCTGGTTATTTTGATGCTTACTACACCAAAGGTTTGAAAGTAAGAAGACTTATTAAAGAAAAAACGGAGGAGTTATTCAAAGAATATGACTTTCTATTACTTCCTACTGCACCAACTACCGCTTTCAAAATTGGAGAAAATATAGACGACCCCATCACAATGTATCTTCAAGATATTTTCACAGTTCATGCTAATCTTGCTGGAATTCCTGCCATTTCACTTCCTTTAGGAACACATTCAAATGGAATGCCAATAGGTTTGCAATTGATGGCAGCTAAACATGAAGATGCTGCTTTATTAACATTTTCAAAAAATGTAATGTCAGCATTATCTAGCTAAAAAACTTTATGAAATTTTGGAAAGTCATATCGATTGTTTTATGTTTTATTTTCACTCAAAATAAAACCGCTCAAAACCATCTTTCTGATTCTGAATTATCATTTATAGATAGGTGTGACAGTTTAATGGTTGCTCATTTTAGTTTTTTGGATTCATTCACAACAGATACAAATGTTTTGAATGTCTATAACTATGCTGAAGATTCAATTCCTGTTTTTTCTGAAAACACCATTAAAGAACGAATTAGAGCACTAGATGAGAAATCTCCATTTGACTTTTTGGACAATGACGTTGCATTGGCAATGGTAAATTTGTACGTCAAAAAAAGGTATAGATTAACTTCCAGAATGCTTGGATTGAGTCAATTGTACTTTCCTTTATTTGAAGAAAAATTGAGTGCTTATCACTTACCAATGGAACTCAAATACTTGCCTATTGTTGAATCGGCTTTAAACCCAACTGCTGTTTCAAGGTCTGGTGCTGGAGGGCTTTGGCAATTTATGCCTGCTACAGGAAGGGGTTATGGTTTGGAAGTAAATTCTTTTATCGACCAAAGATACGACCCTTATTTGGCTACAGAAGCAGCATGTAAATATCTTTCAAAATTATTTGCAATTTATGGAGATTGGAGTTTGGCTTTAGCAGCTTATAATGCAGGACAGGGAACAGTTACAAAGGCAATAAGAAGAGCAGGTGGACAAAAAGATTATTGGAGTATAAGACCTTTTTTACCTAAAGAAACTCAAAATTACGTTCCTGCATTTATTGCCGTTAATT
Organism: Flavobacteriales bacterium; assembly: GCA_018401455.1. GTDB lineage: Bacteria > Bacteroidota > Bacteroidia > Flavobacteriales_D > Parvicellaceae > Parvicella. Next base: position 40,800 of record JAGYKU010000002.1, on the reverse strand, counting down.
ATGTAATGAATTATGCATCTGAACATAATATTTATCCAACAAAACCTCATTTTCATCATTATGAAATGGACACAATATTAGTTGACCAAAGGGTAGATATGGGTGTTGTAGAAGAATGGCTTGATTACAATAGAGTAAAATTGAGTTATCTTAATCCAATGTATTTAACTGAAATAATTCCTGCTGATAATTCTGAAAAACTACCTTTTAAACTGCCATTAACTTTGGTAGGAAAATTTATTTCTCTTCAAGATTCTATATATAAATATTCATCTTTGGACTACAAATACTGGGTTGCCAATCAAAAACCTGCACGAAAAGAAGTAATTCACACAGTAAAATCAGGTGAAACTTTGGCTTCGTTAACCGAAAAATACCAATGCACAGAACAAGACATTAAAGCGTGGAATGTGTTGACTAAAATAAACATAAGAACAGGTAAAAAACTGGTTATGTTTCAATTAGTAGATGGAGGTAAAACAATGCCATCACCGAATAATTATGCTAAAACTACAACGCCTACAAAAGAAAATTCTGAATCTGAACCTACAAAAGTTTCCAACAATGGTGAGTATAAATATCACGTAGTACAAAAAGGAGATACTTTATGGGATATTGCTCAGAAAAACAAAACTTCTGTTGATGAAATCATGAAGATGAACAAACACATTGACATGAACAAATTGCAAACAGGTACCAAGCTGAAAATTGCAATGAAATGAGTAAATTTGAATTAGAAGAAGAATACGAATTTGATTTCTTTTTATTAGGTATTAGTAGCCACGAAAAGGACTACAGAATCTGTTGGGCCATCAATAACATACTTGAAATTTCACTAGAAAAAGAAGAAAGAGACATAGAAGTTTCTGTTAAAAAGTCTAACCGAACAAGTTTGCACTCCATGTACACCTTCTATGACGATAATCAAGAAACAATTTACAGACTAATAGCAAATAGAAGTAATTTAGGATTTCTAGTTCCTGAGTCACCGCAAGCGGATTATTTTTTACATATTTCAGATGGATATCACTTGGATTTCGAAAAAATTAGTACACTAATTAATCATATTCCATTTGTATTAACAACATTTAAAATTGATCCTGAAAGTTTAAAATCTAAAAAAAATCTTATCTTTTGATAATAATTTCTTAACTTTATACTAGAATTGAAAACGCCATCTTTGAAATCTGAAAAATGGCAAATACTCATCAAACAATTATGACGAACAAAAGAAGAACAAAAATTGTTGCAACCTTAGGGCCTGCAACCTCATCATACGAACAAATTAAGGGAATCATCGAATCTGGTGTAAATGTGTGCAGATTAAATTTCTCTCACGGGAAGCACGAAGATGTAAAAGTATTGGTAGAAACCATAAGAAAGATAGATTCGGAACTTGGTTTACACACATCACTATTGGCTGATTTACAAGGTCCAAAAATTCGTGTGGGTGAAATGGAAAACAATGGTGTGATGCTTGAAACAGGAGCAACCATCAAAATGACAAGTACCAAATGTGTAGGAAATGCTGAACGAATTTATATTTCATACCTGGAAATGCCAAGAGATGTGAAGCCTGGAGAATTTGTTTTGATGGACGATGGAAAATTACAATTACAAGTAGTTGAAACAAATCAAGTAGATGAAGTAATTCTCAAAGTAATTCATGGAGGAATTTTATCTTCAAACAAAGGTGTAAACCTTCCAAACACTAAAATTTCACAACCTTGTTTGACTGAAAAAGATTTAAAAGATTTAGATTTTGCACTTTCTCTAAATATCGATTGGATTGGACTTTCATTCGTGAGATCTGCAAGAGATATTATTGAATTGAAACATATCATTTCTTCTCAAAACAAACACGCTAGAGTAGTTGCAAAAATCGAAAAACCTGAAGCTGTAGCAGAACTGAACGACATCATCAAAGTAACAGATGCCGTGATGGTGGCAAGAGGAGATTTGGGGGTAGAAATTCCTATGCAAAATGTCCCATTGATTCAAAAAGAAATCATCAAAAAATGTATTGAGCATGCCAAACCCGTAATCATTGCAACACAGATGATGGAAAGTATGATTACCAATATTTCTCCCACAAGAGCTGAAGTTACAGATGTTGCTAACGCTGTAATGGACGGAGCAGATGCAGTAATGTTGAGTGGCGAAACTTCTGTTGGCAAACATCCAAATGAAGTGATTAAAGCTATGGCAAAAATTATTGACAAAATAGAATCAGACTACGATGAATTGTATCAAAGAGATAAAATGCCAGAGAAAAATCAAGAAAGATTTATAACCGATAGTATTTGTTTTAACGCTTGCAGATTATCAGCCAGAGTGAATGCAAATGCAATCATCACGATGACTCATTCTGGTTATACGGCATTCAAAATAAGTAGCCAAAGACCAAAAGCAAAGATTTTTGTATTCTCTGGAAACAAAAAATTATTATCTATGATGTCATTAGTTTGGGGAGTGGAAACATTTTATTACGACAAAATGGTAAGCACGGATCATACCATTGCAGATATTAAATATATTTTAAAGAAAAATGGGCACGTACAAGAAGGTGATTTAATCATCAACACTGCAAGTATGCCTATTGAAGATAAAGGGAATACAAATATGTTGAAATTAAGTTATATAGAATAATAAGTTGCCAAAATAATTTAACTTTTACTTCGTTAAGAGAATTACAAATGCAAAATTTTTAAAAAGTGAATCAACTCCTATTCCTATATTTTTTTGTTTTGGTTTCTTTAGTTTCTCAAGACATTAACGCTCAAGTTACAATTTCTGGTTATATCACTGAAGAAAGTTCTGGTGAGCCATTGATTGGCGCTACAATTTTTGATGAAAATTCCTTAAAAGGAACTACAAGTAACGTGTATGGATTTTATAGTATCACTCTTGGTGGAGATAGTGCCACTTTGAGATTTTCTTACGTTGGGTATTCAAGTCAAAGATTTGCTGTAGAACTCTCAAAAAACATCAATTTGAGTGTTTCAATGCTCGCAGACAATCAGTTGGAGGAAGTTATAATAACCGGTGAATCCAATGAAATTCAAGAAACCTCTCAGATGAGTACGAATGACATTTCTATGGAAAAAGTCAAGTCTTTACCTGTACTTTTGGGAGAAAAAGATGTACTCAAAACAATTCAATTATTACCAGGTGTTCAAAGTGGTTCGGAAGGTGCATCAGGAATTTATGTAAGAGGTGGTGGTCCAGATCAAAACTTAATTTTGTTGGATGGTGTTCCAGTTTATAATGCTTCACATCTTTTTGGATTTTTCTCTGTCTTCAACGCTGATGCTATCAATTCTGTACAACTCATCAAAGGTGGTTTTCCAGCGCATTATGGAGGAAGGCTATCATCTGTAATTGATATCAGAATGAAAGAAGGTAATATGAAAGAGTTTCATGGAGAAGGTTCAGTGGGCTTAATCTCTGCCAAAATGATGCTTGAAGGCCCAATTATCAAAGACAAAACCTCTTTTGCAATTTCCGCAAGAAGAACTTATATCGATCTATTGTCCAGACCGTTCATTAATCAAGCCTCTGATAACACTGGATTTGGTGGATATTATTTCTATGATGTGAATATGAAAGTGAACCACAAGTTTTCTGATAGAAGTAGATTGTATGCTAGCGCTTATTTAGGCAACGATAAATTTTATGCCGTTTTAAGAGATAAATATGTATTAGATGGCGTCACAGAAGAATTTGAATCAGACAATTCTATCAATTGGGGTAATGCTATAGCTGCCATTAGATGGAATTACCTTATCAATCCAAAATTGTTTAGCAATACCACCATTACATATAGTAAGTACAATTTCAACGTAGGATTTAGTCAAGAAAATATTAGCACATCTTCATCTGGTACTGAAACCAACTTTTTCTCATTTGATTATTTATCTGGAATTAGAGATTTTTCTGCTAAAATTGATTTTGATTATAATCCACATCCAGACCATTATGTGAAATTTGGAACAGGATATACCTTTCACACATTTACACCTGGCGTAAATACATTCAGGGCAGGAGCTACTGGCAGCAATGATTTTGATACCACTTTTGGTGCAACACCAACATTTGCAAATGAATTTTGGGCTTATGTTGAAGATGATTTTAAAATTGGAACCAGAACAAAGATAAATCTAGGAATGCATATTGCTGGATTTTCGGTTGAAGATGTATTTTATCCTTCTTTGCAACCTAGATTTTCGGGAAGATATTTGCTCAATGAAAATAGTTCTATCAAAGCATCTTATGCTCATATGGCGCAGTTTCTTCATTTGCTCACCAATGCTGGAATTGGACTTCCAACAGATCTTTGGGTTCCTCCAACTGCTAATATAAAGCCTCAATATTCGCATCAAGTAGCGATGGGATATGCACAAACCATTGCCAAAAAATATCAATTCAGTGTGGAAGGATATTATAAAACAATGGAAAACCTTATCGAATACAAAGATGGCGCATCATTTTTTGGAAATAATGAACAGTGGGATCAAAAAGTAGAAGTTGGAAATGGATTGGCCTATGGAGCAGAGTTTTTGTTTGAGAAAAAAATCGGAAAAACTAGTGGTTGGATTGGTTATACGCTATCTTGGAGCAATAGAACATTTGAAAACCTTAATTTTGGACAAACATTCCCATACAGATATGATAGAAGACATGATATCGGGGCCGCTTTGACCCACAAATTCAACGATAGAGTTGACATTGGAATTGTTTGGGTATATGGAACTGGAAATGCCGTAACTTTGGGAACAGAAAGATATTTGTCATTTAATGGAGCCCAAGATATGGCGATGTATGGAAACAACAACTTTGGATATCAACAAATAGAACATATTTCTTCGAGAAATGGATATAGAATGCCTGCTTATCATAGATTAGATATAGGAGTAAACCTTCACAAACAAGTAAGTAAAAGATTCGAAAGAACTTGGAGTTTTGGTGTATATAATGTTTACAGTCGTCAGAATCCCTTTTTCTTATATTTTAGTAGAGATGATGCTGGAAACAATAGATTGACACAAATCAGTCTTTTTCCTTTGATACCCTCATTTAGTTACAGTTTTAAATTCTAGAAATTATGATTATTAGAAAAATATCAACTTTGTTTTTTCTCATCATTTTGGGCATGCTTTTGAGTCTTTCATCTTGCGAAAAATACTTAGAATTTGACGAAGATATCACAGACCCTAAAATTGTTGTGAACGCAATGATTCATCAAGATAGCGTTTTTAAAGTTCACTTAAGCAGAAGTTTAAGTGTAATCGACAATGGAGAATTAACTTCCATAGAAAATGGTACTGTAGAAATTTTGAATGAAAATGGGAATTTAATTGAAACTCTTACCCATAATCAATTTGGAGAATATAGAGGGATTTTACAACCTATTGCAGGACAAAAATATCAACTAAATGTATCTGCTAATGGATACAAAAGTATTTTCGCAGAGGATTATATTCCATTTTTAGTAAACATTTCAAATGTGGACACAGCAGGCGTTTCAAATTTGGACGGTTATCAAGAATTAAAATTAGAAATTAGTTTTCAAGATATTGCCAACACCAAAAACTATTACCAAATAGAAATAATAAGAGCACAAGATTTTGATGGAAGCATTTTCGAAAACCCAACATATTTAAGAGCTGACGATCTCTCTACTGGAAACGACCCAGAATATTACCGCTACATTTTCTTTGATGATATTTTGTTTGATGGTAACCTGAAAACAATTACTGTATATACAGAAGATACAAGACTTTATGACACCTACATTGAAGTTAGGTTGTCTTCACTTTCAGAAAGTGCATATAAATATGCCAAATCCTACCAAGCATTTTCTAATAATTTCGGTTTTGGGAATGTATTTTCTCAGCCAGTTCAAGTGCACAGCAATATTGAAAACGGTTTGGGAATTTTTGCAGGAGTGAATATTTCAAGAAAGAAAATTACTTTTTAAAAATCGTTTCTCGTTAATTTTGGTTAAAATTAATCTTGGTTTACAACAAATGTTCGCTCAAGATTCTTTTTCATAGATAAATTTAGCATATTTGCATGTGGCTAAAAAGAAAGACAATAAAGAAAAGGCAGAAAGCATCAGTTGGTTTGCTAGACTAAGAAAAAAGTCACGTATCTCAATTTATGATATTGACTCCTTTGAGATGAAAAGATATTTCTTGCTTTCTCCTTGGAATATTTTTATTGGAACTTTATTTTTTATCATTCTTATCGTCACAGGAACTTGGTTTACTATTGCTTATTCTCCACTCCGACAATCGATACCCGGATATCCAAAAATTGCAGAAACGGAAAAACTAAAAAGACAGCAAATTGAAAATATTAAGCTGCTCGAAGAACTTCAAAAGAAAGAACAAATTACCTATCAATACAACAAAACTCTTTTGGATATTCTCAATGAAGATTTACCAGATGAATTTAGCACTGCCGATTCTCTAATGCCTTTGGATTCCTCTGTATTAAACAATTTAAACTTTGATATTAGTGAACAAGATTCTTTGTTGAGAAAGAAAGTGGCTGAGAAAGAAAAATACGGATTTAGCCTTACAAGCAAACAAAAAAATAGTATTTCGGATAATATCTCAGGCGTATATTTTTTCACTCCTTTAAACGGTGAAGTTATTGAAATTTTCGACCCCAAAAAAGGTGTTTTTGGAATTCAAATCAATGCTCCAAATGATGAAGCGGTGAAGTCAACGCTAGACGGAACAGTAATTCATACTGATTGGAGTTCAAGCAATGGTCACGTAATCCATGTTCAACATGCGCATAATTTGGTTTCTGTGTATAAACACAATTCCTATTTATTGAAAAACCAAGGAGATATTGTAAAAAGTGGAGAGCCAATCGCTATCGTGGGGAGTAATAATGCCAACTCCAAAAATATAGGTCTAGTTTTCGAACTTTGGTATAATGGAATCGCTCTAGATCCTAAACAATTTGTAAATTTTTAAACTTACATTATTTTGAAAATTATTTTTATTGATAATGTACACGATTGTGTAGCTCAAGCGTTTCAAGAATTGGGATGGACAACAGATTTTCATTACAAAACTTCTCAAAGTGAAATTGAAAACATCATTCATTTGTATGACGGCATCATCATTAGAAGCAGATTCAAACTCGATAAAGTATTTCTCGAAAAAGCAACACAACTCAAATTTATTGGTCGCCCTGGTGCTGGACTGGAAAACATCGATTTAGATTTTGCTCAACAAAAGAACATCGCTGTGTTTCGCTCACCCGAAGGAAATAGAGATGCCGTTGCAGAACATACTTTAGGAATGATTTTGATGATGCTCAACAACTTGAAAAGAGCAGATGAAGAAGTAAGAAATGGCATTTGGAAAAGAGAAGAAAATCGAGGTTACGAATTGATGGGCAAAACTTTTGGAATCATCGGTTACGGATATATGGGAAAAGCGGTTGCAAAAAGACTGAGCGGTTTTGGCGTTAAAGTGATGGCTTACGATAAATATTTAAAAGATTTTTCAGATGAATTTGCTCAAGAAGTAAAGCTTTCGGAACTTCAACAACAAAGCGACTTTATATCATTGCACTTACCGCAAAGTGAAGAAACCATCCATTACATTAACAAAGTTTTTATCGAAAAATGTGCAAAATCCTTTTATCTGATTAATACCGCAAGAGGAAAATCGGTAGTTACACAAGATGTGTTGGAAAGTATCGAAAAAGGAAAAATATTAGGTGCTTGTCTTGATGTTTTGGAGTTTGAAAGTTCTTCTTTTGAAGAAAACGCTTTTCAAAATCCAATTTTCCAAAAATTAGCTGCCTCACCCAAAGTACTTTTATCTCCTCACATTGCAGGTTGGACGCATGAAGCGCAATTTAAAATGGGAGACTATCTTTGTAAGAAAATTATAGCGCACTTTGTAAACTAAAACTTTCTTCAACCCTTGACATCTCACTCACATATCTTTTTTCTTAACGGTAATCAAACCTCAGAAAGTTGGCTAGCAATAGGTTGTAAAAGTGAATTAATCATCAATGAAACACTAGGTGCATTTGATAAAATCGAAGTCTTCCTTAACGAAAACCAAAACCAATATATTTTCGGATATTTTGGATATGATTTGAAGAATGATTTAGAAAATTTAACTTCAGAAAACGCAAAAAGCATTGATTTTCCGGAAGCTTATTTTTTTGCTCCTCAGCATTTAGCAAAAATAGACATTAAAGGGAATTTAGAAGTTCTGTTTGGAAATAAAGCAACACTGAAGAATCTTTACATTGAAATTCAATCCCAACAAATTTCAAAAACTATAAGTAGAAAAGCAATTCAAACAGATCTTGAAAAAGAAAAGTATTTAGAAAAACTTAATACTATAAAAAATCATATTCAACTGGGTGACATTTACGAAGCCAATTTTTGCTATGAATATCACGCTAAAAATATTGAAATCAACCCATTAGGATTGTACCAAAAATTGAATGAAAATACCAAAGCGCCTTTTTCGGTTTTTGGAAAAATCAATCACCAATTCATCCTCTCTGCAAGTCCCGAAAGATTCTTAAAAAAAGTAGGTAGTAAAGTTACTTCACAACCTATCAAAGGAACCGTAAAGAGAGGTAAAAACGCAACAGAAGATGCCGAATTGATAGCGTTTCTTCAAAATAATCCCAAAGACAAAAGTGAAAATATCATGATTGTAGATTTGGTAAGAAATGATTTGTCTAAAATTGCCCTACCCTCTTCAGTTGAAGTGGAGGAACTTTGTAAAATATATACTTTCAAAAACATTCATCAAATGATTTCTACTGTGAGTGCTCAGGTAGAGAACATATCTTCTGTTGAGATTATCAAAGCACTTTTCCCTATGGGGTCTATGACGGGAGCGCCAAAAATTAGAGCTATGGATCTCATGGAACGATACGAAGAACAAAAAAGAGGTTTATATTCAGGTGCTATTGGCTACTTTGCTCCTAATGGTGATTTTGATTTTAATGTGGCTATCAGAACAATTTTGTATGACGATAATCAAAAAAATATTTCTTTTTCTGTAGGAGGTGCCATTACTGATTTATCTTTGCCAGAACAAGAGTATGAAGAAACTTTACTCAAAGCAGAAGCCCTCATAAAAGCACTTACAGAATGACATTGGAAGACCAAATAATCCAAAATCTCAAAAGAGAAAAAATAGACATTCACTCCAAAAAATTACTTTTAGCAGTAAGTGGAGGTAAAGACAGTATGGCTTTACTGGATATTTTGTTCCGTCTTAAAGTAAATTTTGTGGTCGCACACATGAACTACCAATTGAGAGCAAACGACTCCAACCTTGATGAAGCATTAGTCATTGAAACTTGCGAAAAATTAAAAATTCCATATTTCACCAAAAAAGTAGATACCTCACTTTTCTGTAAAGAGCAACAAGTAAGCACGCAAGAAGGTGCAAGGATTTTGAGATATTCGTGGTTTGAAGAACTCATTCAAGAGCATCAACTTGATTGGATGACTACTGCACATCACGAGGAAGATAATAAGGAAACATTCATTCAAAACCTCAAAAGAGGAAGCGGACTGAGGGGTCTGAAAAGTATGGTGATTTTGCAAAACAGTAGATTCAAACCTTTGTTGTACATTTCTAGAAATGAAATTGATGAATATGCAGAAACCAATAAAATTAATTTCCGTCAAGACGCCAGCAATAACCAAAATCACTATCAAAGAAACTTAATTAGAAATGAGTTTTTGCCATTAGCAGAAAATCTTTTGGTAGGCTTTGGAAAAGGTATTACACAAAGTATTTCTAAGCTAAAATTAGATTATGAATATTTGCAAAACACTTTATATAAAGAAAAAGAAAGTGTTTGTTATTTTGAAGGTGAAGATTGTATCATTAAAAACTATAAAAACTTACATAAAAGACTTTTGTTTTTCATATTAGAATCTTATGATTTTAATTCTTACCAAATGGAAGATATTATTTCATCTTCGCAAACAGGAAAATCCATCGAGAATGAAAAATTTGGAGCGGTGGCTCATCAAGATGATTTGATTGTTTTTCCTATTTCAAAAAACGAATTTCTAGAAGTTGAGATTAAAGAATTGGGAGTTCATTCCTTTGAAACTTTTGATTTAATAATTGAAAAAACTGAAAAACCGAAAACTTTCACTCAAAATTTGAGTTGTATTTATATAGATGCAGATGCTATTTCTTTTCCTCTAATCATTAGAAATTGGAAAGAAGGAGATAAATTTTCACCGCTTGGAATGAGTGGGAGCAAAAAAATTAGTGATTTTCTCACAGATTTAAAAATTCCTTTGCATCGCAAAAAAAATATTAAAGTATTGATTTCTAATCAAAAAATTCTTTGGGTTGTTAATTGTGCTTTAAGCAACCCATTTAAAATTAAAAATTCTTCAAAAAATATTCTAAAAATTGAAACTATTTTTAAAAAGTAAACGTAATAATATATGTTTCCAAAAAACTTATTGTTTAATTTTTAGTCTGATTTAACCTTTCAGATGACCTAATACACCTTATACTATGAGCACAACATCTACTATCGCAATGACTACTCCAAAATTGATACAAAAAGAGGAAATTCCTTCTTTGATTTTTCCAAAAGAACCTCTTAGCAGAAGCAAAGACGAACTTAGCATTTTGAGAAAAAAACTGAGAGATTCAATGGTTTTGGGAAGTATTCATCACCAAAAAATAAGAATTGTTTTCGAAGATTCCGAAGGCTTGAAAGAAGTTCGTACCACCATTTGGGCCGCTGACGATAAATTTATCGTACTGAAAAAAGGTGTTTCTATTCCAGTGGATAGAGTTGTGGAATTGAATCTATAATTTGTTTCAAAAAGACTAATTTCATTGAACAATTCTCTTAAAAGTTTTTTAGATTATAAAATAATCTTGGTTTTTTGTATTGGGTTACTTCCTTTGGCATATCCTTTATTTTCCGAAGGAATGTTTATGGATGGTGTGATTTACGCTGCTGTTGCAAATAATTTATATGAAGGCTATGGTAGTTTTTGGGATTTGAGTTTTAGCGATACCATTATTGGTCCTTTTCGTGGGCATCCACCTTTGGCTATTTATCTCGAAAGTTGGTTTCATCATCTTTTTTCGGGTTCCTTTTTATCAGAAAGAATCTATAGTTTGTTTACTTGGATTGCAAATGGATTTTTAATCGTTTGTATTTGGCGAAATCTAAAATTACCTCAAAACTTATCTTGGACTCCCTTGCTGATTTGGGTGTTAATGCCTGTTGTATTTTGGAGTTTTTCCAACAATATGCTCGAGAACACAATGGGGATATTTATTTCCAAATCAGCCATAATAATAAAAGACTGGGAAGACAAAAGACTTTAAGACCTGTATTTTTGTACAATGTATTACGTCTAATGTAGCAATTATTTCAATTTCCTATGCAAATTTCACCTTTCCATCAAACATCTCCCCTCAAAAAATCTTATATCTTCCTCTATTGCTTTACCACTTTTTGCGTTTCCGAAATATCCATCTTTTGAAAGGAAAATGGTATATACACCTTCACTTAGATTTGCAAAATTTGTCTATAGTAAATCTATTAGATTTTATAGTTTCTATCCAAAACTTGATTTCCAAGAGTATATCATAGATTTTGAGTTCGCCATCTAAGAATTCTTCTGAGACTTCGATGTTTAATATTGAATTAGTTAGGTTGGGATATATGATATTAAACCTAGGCTTTAAATTAAAATTATCTTTCAATTCACTTATAGACTCCTCACTTATAGACTCTTGAAAATAATGCTTGATAATTAGTTAAAGATTTTGTAAAATCAGCGGGACAGGTTTCTCCCTATTTTGAAACTTTAAAATAACCTCCTTCAACAACTCTAAAACCAGGGTTTAAGTTAATTTGATTACCTGCTAAATAAACTACCTCAGCATTTTTCATGTATATAAACCTGACTTGTGAATATTTCCCATCTGAAAGTATATTAAAATTAAAAACTGATGGAGAATTAAAAAACAATATTGAAGGATAAGTTTTATTTGTTATTGTAATTATATGGTCTTGGATAACTCTGCAAAATAGGACTATTAGGTAAGATAGTATTTATAATATAATCACCTTGACCATGAGTAAAGTTAATTCTGCACGAAGGGTCAGAATAAAGACATAACATTTTCTGTTAAGGCGAATAACCACCACTTCCATTATAAATACAATTTGATGTATTATTTGATGTCAAGTGGATCGGCTGGTGTATCACAAATTAAATCTCCACATGAATTACAATTAGGCTCCATTAATGTCTTCAACACAAAAAAAGTTTCGTGAGTGTGTTATAAACCTAAACAATGACCAACTTCATGGGCTAAAGTTGAACCATTATCTAAAGCATCATGAAGTAATTACTAAAAGGCTTTTGAAATTATAGAACCTGCATTACCCCTACCAACCTACTTGACTAGAATGCTTTGGAACAATATAAATATCAATTGCATTACTTGTAGTATTTTCCAAAGAATCAATTCATTAAACTTATTATTAAAATTGTAAAACTTTGATTTATCAACAAAATCAAATCCTAAATTTAATAAAGCAAATATTAACAGAAGAAAACATTTTGAAGTTCCAAAAGCCATTTCACAGTCAGAATATGAAACAATGTTCTTTCCATTTCCATTATTTTCTTACAATATGAAACTTAACAAAAAAATTTTTGCATTGTTGTTATGACTTTTGTTAATAAATGCGTTATTAATAAAAGGATTTTTATTTAACACTTTAGTACCACATTCTACTTGACTGAAACTTTCATGATTTAAAGAATTGTCAAAAAACTATTAAAACTTTCATCATATGCTATATATTAAACCAATTGAAACTCTATTAACTCCTTTAAATACATTACTATTTATTTTCTTTTGATAATCATTAACCATTTTAGCAATACCCAACGTAAATCCACATTTATTTTTAACAAACAATAAATCAACAGAAGCCATAAGTTTAAGAATGGCTGTTCATCAGACTCTTTCTTTCCAAAAACATAACTCTCCCCTCAAGTTCTTGCAGTACAAACTATCTTTAAAACTAGGGTAACATGCCTTTTCATAATTCTTATGAGAAATTAATACTGGTTATGGAATACACCCAAATTTTAACGACAATTGATTACGATCGTTTTAATATTATACCTTCCTCCCATTTTAAAATCCATTGAATATTGATGAATTGTCACATTCTTATTATCTTCTGGTCCACCATTAAATTCCAGACATTGATTCATAACCTTTATTTACTATTCTTAGGCTTTGAAAAACCAACTCCGAAATATGGTTGAAATGTTTTTATATTTAAAAAATTATAACTTGCTCCAACATTGAATGAGTTAAGTCGATTTTTATTACTAATAAAAATAAGACTCGATTCTATTTCAACTTTCCTCTTATGATGCAAAGAGTCATTATTATTGATTCAAGCATTTGGAGTTATCCAAGGTTTGGATAAAAAGCCCTTTGATAACCATATAAACTGTTTGTAAAGTTTATTAAAAAAAGTAAATATGAAATATAGTCTTTTAATCATTATTTATCTCATTAATTTGTTTCTGTAATTCTAAAATATACAACGTCAACTCTTCAATTTTTCCATTTGCAAAATTACCATTTCTTTTAGAGGCATTCCATCTTCTACCTTCTTTTGCAGAAGGTATATTTGGCAAATGTCCATTTGAATAAATGTAATTCCGTAAATCGTTAAGGGACATTAACTCATAATCTTCTTTAAACACATAATCAGGAAAAGCACCTGTCTTGACAACAATTTCATGAGCGTATAATGCCATCAGACGAAAGTTTCATTAATTGATTGTAATTTCCTCCACTTCTATCATCATCCCAAGTGTAAACACTTTTTCCATTCTCTATATAATGCCTAAAACTCCTCTTAACTCACTATTTGTGTCAAAAAACAATAAATCAGATTGTTCACTCTGAGGGTAAAAGAGCACACAAGCATTGTTGAAATTATTGGTTTTTGATTACACCAAGAATGTGGGCTGTACCATTTATGGTAACTTTGCCATCACCTTGTACAGAAAAAACACATCTGTATTACTTTCCGCATTATGAACATTCAACGCTTTTTCTACCATCTTTGTCAACAACTGTATTGATTCCTATTCCTGTAAGTGTAGGCCAGAAGTACTTGTCAAAAAAACATCCAATCCATTTTGTTAGGCACATTTTGGTTTACCAGCATCGTCCCATTGGCTGTTTGTCCTGCTCCAACAAATGCATTACCTCTAACATCCAAATTACCTAAAGGAGCATTGGTTCCTATACCAACTCAGTACAGACAATCATACCAGTTGATAATATACCATAATTTATATTAGGGGTTTGATTTCCATAAAGATGTTATTTCTTGACCTATACCAAATTTGCATTATTACTCTATGCATCAAGTTGAATTAAGTCTTTTAGTCCTTTTCTCCATCATCAAGACTTCCATCGTCTTTAACAAACAAGGATTTTCTTCAGATTTTGACCAGCGTAGTTGTTTAACTTTACCGATCATCAATTCTCAAATCACTATGAAAATTTGCATCCCCAAGTATACCTATATTCTCTTCAATTTTCAAAGTTCTTTCGATTGTCAAACTATCTCTCATATAAACAGGTTTTCACTGATAAGAGATTCTCCTTATAACAGTATCCATTTAGAGCAACCTTTCACATCAAACTGGATTCAGGAGATATAGTACCAACCTACGTTTCCAAGGAAGTTGGCAATGTGTTTTGAGCGTAAGAGTGATTCCTAATGTGTTCATAATTACAGTTAGTAATAATCTTTTGGGTTGTTTTCATTTTTCGATTAGTTAGTAATATAATCGACTAAACTAAACAAGCTAATGACATGACCAAATTGTATTTTGCAAGTTTTTAAAATGATTTAAAGAAAAGTCTTCAAATCAGACTCAATACATCAAATTCCAACCCATAACAAAGAATGGTAGCGAAAGTTCCTAGAGATAATTTTTAGTTTCAGAATATCAAGGTAATATTTAAAATCGTTTAATTTTCTTCCTAAATTTATATATTAAACCAAGCTTGAAAATTAAATGTGAAAAAATAGTCACTATATTCAGGTCTTATTCCATTCACTATATTGAGGCTCAATATTGCTACTAATATTAATCAAATAAGATGGAGTGAACATAAAGTTAATACGAAATGGTGAATCAATACTTTTTTCTTACTTCAAAACATGTAATCGCTTCTATTCAAAGACATGAGCATTATAACTTTGATAATACCTAGATGTTATTCCTTGGTGTGTTGGCACCCCAAAAGTTGTAACTTAAAGAAGGTCCTATTTTAATACTAAAATTTTATTTAAAGATTCAGCAAAAAGCACCCCAGTTGAAAATCGGTATTTGGAAAATGATGTTCTTAAATCATTTTCTAAAAATTTCTTATCTTTTCTAAAATAATCTAAAGCAATCATTAGATGCATTTTTTCTGAAAAGTTATCATGCATCACATAAAAACCACTACCAAAGGAATTACTAACTTGCTTTTTTTCTGCTAACTCATAGCCACTTCGAATACCAATCTCTTGTCCAAAAAATACTTGTGGCACTAACATTAATAACATTACGCTACATAATTGATTTAATTTAAAAGGTTTCACTTTCATTGTATTTTTTGAGAATAATAAAAAATATTTCCTAGATAAACTCATTACTTTAATGCAATTATACAAAAAATAAATTTGATTACAGATAAATACCTAAAGCGCTATTAATTTCAATTAATGAATAGAACATTCCTTTTATCAATCAATACACCCAAATACCCAACCATAATAATAAAATAGTGGCAAAAGTTCCTAACGCCAATTTTTTCAATTCTGGGTCTAGTAATTCTGGTTTTTTGTTGGTATGCACAAAAAAAGCATTTTTCAAAAATAGAAAAGAAGGAATAAAAGCGATATAGAAAATGGAAGGCAGTTCCCAAACTGTAAAGCCTATTTGAAGGGAAACAACACCTCCTAAAATCAAAAAAGTATGGTACCATTTGGACTTTTCAAATCCTAACTTTACCACTAAAGTATTTTTTTGACTTTTTTTGTCGTTTACAATATCTCTCATATTGTTCATATTCAACACTGCGGTGCTTAAAAACCCCGTAAACAAAGCCATCCATAACACATGAATACTTAATTGTAGCGTATGTAAATAATACACCCCAAAAACTCCGATGAGACCAAAAAAGAGAAACACAAAAACGTCTCCAAAACCTGAGTAGCCATACGCTTTTTTGCCAACAGTATAAGTGATTGCAGCCAGAATACTAAATACTCCCAGACCTAAAAAAACAAAAATAGAAGTGAGCGAAGCGTCTTTTAAAGCGGTATAAATAAGTATAGTTCCTGACACAAAAGCGAGAATGGCATTGATAATCACTGCCTTTTTCATGGCTTGAGGTGAAATGGCTTTGCTTTGTATCGCTCTTACTGGCCCTACCCTATCTTCGTTGTCGGTTCCTTTCACTCCATCACCGTAATCGTTGGCTATATTAGAAAGAACTTGCAATAATATGGTTGTAATTACAGCCCAAATTAAGACATTGGTGTTCAATTGATTTCCAGCATAAGCCAAAAAACTTCCGCCAAAAATACAAGACAATGCCAAAGGAAGTGTTCTCAACCTAAATGATGCCAGCCAATCTTTTACTGTTGCCAAAATTATTTATTTTTATAAAGCATTGGATTCAAAGAATCGTCATTGTACATTTTCATTTGACGATATACTTTAATGCGCTTTTTACCTTGAGCATAATCATCCAATAATTGGTCAAATGAGGAAGATAAATCTCTTTGTTGATCGAGCAAAATATCCAATTTTTGTTGACATTTTTTCAAATGAGTTTCATCCACGTCATTTCTTTCCACTTGTTCTTGCATGTGAAAAATTTTCAAGCACAAAATAGACAACCTGTCCACAACCCAAGCAGGACTTTCGGTATTGATGAAGACATTTTCTTGAACCTCAACATCTTTGAATAAATTGATATAATAATCATCAATATATTCTACCGTGTCTGTTCTGTCTTGATTGGAAGCATCTATTCTTCTTTTGATTTCCATTCCTTTTTCTTGAAGAATATTCGGATCTCTGATGATATCTTCGAGGTGCCACTGTACGGTATCAATCCAGTTTTTCTTAAACATCAAGTGCTCTATGGTGTTGGGTTGATAAATGAAAGGCATTTCTCTATCCACATCATCTGTTTTGTGATATTCAAGAATTGAATGATTAAATATTGCTATACACGCTGACGCTTTCATGCTAAAAGTTTTATAAAGTAATGGGTACAAAAAGTTTTTTCAATTCTAAAGCATCATCAGGTTTTAATCTGCCGCTCAAAATCAAACTCAATTGTTTTCTTCTCAATGCGCCTTCAAATCGTCTAATTTCTTCATCCGTTTCTGGAGTCAATTCGGGAACTTCAATTTTGTTTCCTTCATCGTCCAAGGCTACGAAAAGAAATATGGCTTCATTGCATTTGGATCTTTTTCCGTTTCTTGTTTCCAAATACACATCTACATAAATTTCCATAGAAGTTTTGAAAGAACGAGATACTTTAGATTCCAAAATAACATAGGAACCTAATGGAATGGGTTGAGTAAATGAAACATTATTAATGGAAGCCGTAACTGCCACATTGCCACAATGTCTGAAAGCGGTGATACTTGCTACTTCATCCATCCAAGCCATCAATTGGCCACCGAATAGGTTTCCCAGTTGATTGGCATCATTTGGCATTACCAAATGCGTTTGAATGGTCAGTGATTCTCTAGGAGATTTAGAAATTTGAGTCATTATAAAAACTTTTTTACAAAGTTAGTTATTCGTGACTAAAAAGTATCTATAAAAACTTGTTTTTAGTTTATTCCGTAAATCCACATCGGAGGGACGTTTTTCAAAACAAATCTTTGCTTTGAAGTTGGCAAGTCTGTATAATACTTTTTCATAATGAAAGGCATATAGGTAAAATACCTCAGAATTGTTCCTTCATCCGTTTTCTCTTTGATCGCTTTTTTGATGTCTTTAAAAATATTTTTTTCGATTGCAAAAGGCAACCCCGAAATGATTAAATCCACTTTTTCGATTCCAAGCAAGGGTAATTTTTCGTTCATCAAGTGAGCGCTGGAATGTTCAATAATCACTTTATTTCCAAATTCATTTTGAAGATATTGCACATATATATCATCAATTTCAAACAAAATCACTTTTGTATCTGGGTGAATTTTATCGATATATGTTTTTGTAAATTCTCCAAAACCAGGCCCTAGTTCTACAATCGTTCTTATTTTACTAAAATCAATTCCATCAAACATGGCAATGCTTGCGCTTTTCGAACTTGGAGTTATGGATGCATTTTTCAGAGGGTTTTTGATAAAATTCCAAAAAAAGTAAGCATTATTGCTCAACTTTGTGTGGGGTTGTGGCTTAGTTTGACTTTTCATAATGTGTATTCAAATGAAGTAAAATAACTTTATCAAAAATACCACATTTTAAAGATGCTTCTAATGAACTAAAAATTAAATAAATATTAATCTTATTCCATTTTTAGCATTTCATCAAAATTCTTTCCATCTTTATTTTTACCTCTTGGGTCTGGAGGGCAATCTCCTTTTGCTGGCTTCAAAAGCCAAGCAAACCTAACTGTAAAAATCACAGGACGATATCTACTGCTATAAATTCCGTAATCAGACCTTGCCCTTTCCCACTGTTTTACGTTCAAAATGGGTGTTTCTAGAGTTGGAATTATGAACAATCGCTGAGTTGCTTTGTAGCCAAATCCAAACTTATAATGTAGCGAAAATAATAATCTTTGGGTATTTTGAATTTCAGGAAGTGCGTGTGCGTCCATTCTTTCGCTAAATTTAAAATCTAAATTTACGCCCAAACTATTTTGAATAAAAGTATAATCAGAAAGTTGGATGACATTATTGATATTGAAATTTCCTAACAAAAAGTTTTGTTTGAAGATACTTTTATTGTCTAGAAATTTTTCTGAACCACTTAATCTTTTGTAAGCCAAACTATAATCAAAATAATTAAAAACATTTCCTCCGCCAGGAAACAATTTCCATCTACCCACTTCGAGATATAGTGCTAATCTTCCATTAGGATCAACATCAGGAGCGTTCTCTCCTTTTGGTTTGAAAGGAGCCATATAGGTCAAACCTGGAGCAAAATGCCAACCCGCAGGTTTCCAATAGTGCATTTCTATTAAATCTCTTTTTTTTCTGTTGTATCCGCCTTGTCCAAATATTTGAAGACCAAATATACATAGCGAAAATATAATGATGATTTGTTTCATTTTTTGATTATTGTTTAGGCTTTAGTTATTAGTGGTTATTTTTTAGCGTTTATCTTCAATCTTCAAATTTATCTTGAAAAATTTCATTAATCAAATTGGATTCATAACCTCGGCCGTAAAGATATGAATAAATTTTGCTTTTTTTCTTGTATGGATTAGGTTCTTGTGTAGTTTCTAATTTTGAAGAAACCAATTGATTTAATGTTTCGAAATATTCATCATTATCAATCTCAGAAAGTCCAAGTTCAATGCACTTTTTGGTAAGTCCTTTACTTCCTAAATGAAAAGCGATTTTTCGTTTCCCCCACTTTTTTATTCTGAATTTTCCTGAAGCATAGGCTCTTGCAAATCTCTCTTCATTGAGATAATTTCCCTGAATTAAAAGCAACAACACATAATCCATTTCATCTTTTGTCAATTGAAAAGATTTTAGTTTTTCGATGACTTCCTGCTGACAACGCTCTTGGTATGCACAGTAATTTCTTGCTTTTTCTAATGCTTCAATATGTGTGATGATTTTGGTCAATCTTCTCTTTCTTTTAGAATTAGCAAAATACTCTTAGGCTGAATCATTCCCGAAATAAATATCCAAAGTCCCCCTAATGTGAAAAATATTAAAATGTTGTACATCCAATAATCAAGAAATTGCAATTTTGAAAGTGCTGCAATTCCCACAACAAAAATAATAAGTCGAAAGATTTCTTTGTATTCAACGTTAATTTTTAATATTTTAAATGCCAAATACACTTGCGCAATAGCAGTTAAAACTTGTGTTATCATACTTGCTTTAGCAGCGCCAATTGCCCCTTCCTTATGAATAAAATAAAAGTTCAAAACCAAATTGATGATTACACCGCAAAGCGCAACATAATTCAAGGTTTTAAGACTTCCTTTGGCTGTAAGCAGTGTTCCAAAAATATAAGTGCTGCACATCGCAACAAAGCACACCATCAAAAATCTAAAAGCAGCCGCACTTTGCTCCAAATCCAATCTCACAGTTTCATATCTTCTATTCATGATGTCGTAACTGTACATATAACATCCAATTCCTATAAGAAAGCCTATTGCCAAAATAATCTTAGATGATAAATATACCATTGGAGATAAAGGAGATTTTTTGATAATCATCTTTGCGAAAATTGGTAATAACAAACCAGCAAACAAATAGCCAATCATGGTGAAAGCTTCAAAGAATCGAAATCCTTGGGCATATAATGCTGCTTCTCTTTTTCCGTTGGGCAACATTCTTTCCAGCATTACACTATCTACTCTGTAGTAAATCATCATCAATAAAATCAAAAGTGCATAAGGCAAGCTTCTCCTAAGAATACGTTTGAAAAATACAATATCAACGTTTATTTTTATGGAATTAGTATGCCTAAATACCAAGAAAAAAGAAACTAAAAATGTTATGAAATAACTCAATGTTTGAAGCCACACAAAAAGTTCGACAGAAACGATATCTCCATTCCAACTTCCCCACAAAATAAATGAACAAATTACAATTAAGATGGCTCTGTCCAAAACGCTAATAATACTATCTTCTTTAAAACGCATCAAACCAGTTAGATTAGATCTAAAAAACAAAATAAATGCTACCAAAACTTGATTTAGTCCAAGAATAGAAAGTAAATAAAATTGATGTGAAGAATATCCCAACAAAACACCTGATAAAGCCAAGATGAATAGATATCCTAAAACCAAAAACAATCTCAAAGACAAAATTCCAGAAAACTGAGTCTGTAATTGGTTTTCACTTTTGGCAATGTTTCTAGTGTTGTAGTTGGTAATTCCTAAATCCAGAAAAATATTAAAAATAAAAGTGAGTCCTACTAAAGAAAAATACTCTCCATAATCCCCTGGATTTGTGCCTTCTATTCTTTTGAGAAACTCTGCATCAATTCCCAAGATGTAAAAGGGCTTGACCAATACATTTAGAATCAAAACAAGAATTAAACTCGACAAAAATTTCTTTTGCATGGCACAAAATTAAACCTTAAGACGATATAACTTCAAGACATGTACAATTATTTCCCATCAAAAATATTTTTGGATTGGATAATTGAATTTTCATTGGTTTAAAATCAACATTTTTTTCTGCAAAACCTACAGTGATATGAGGGTCGTAGTGATCTAAAGATTTTTCATTAAAATGATTGATATAATTTATAGTTGCATTACTAAAAGCATTATACGCTTTCACTTGTTTTCTATGAGGTTCAAAAAAGTGATGTATTCTGTTTTGTAAAGTTTCGAGAAACTTATTTTTTTTTACATTCAATGACAAAACGTTTCCTTCTAAGCCATTGAACAAAATTGCGTTTTCAATTTTTGCTTGAATGGTAATATTGTAAAACACTTTATAAAATGATTTTTTAAGTATTTCCAAGTCATTATTGTCTACAAAACCCATCCAAAATGTAACATGTGGAATATGAATATTGAAATCAATTCCTTTTTTTAGATTGCAAAATTTATTTAAATCAAAAATTAATTGAGCGTTTTTATTACTTTTTTCAATTTCTAAGGCAACTATTAAAGGAATGCATGCGTTCATTGTTTGTGTTTGATTTAATGGTAAAATTAATATAATTATGGATTACCGTTCATAAATTTAATTTGCCAATTATGGATTAACCACAAAAATATTTATAATTATATATGTCCTAATTTAACAAAAATTAGTAAATTGAACCACGAATTTAAAAATCAACTAACCAATGAAAAAAATTTTAACCATTTTATGTATGTTTATAACTCCATTTATTTGGAGTGAATATTCAGCACAACATCACAGCAAATCAGTTTTTGAAAAGAAATCTTTCGTAGAAGGTGAAATGCTTGTCCAAATTTCAGCAAAAGGAGATATCAGAAGGATTATAAACAATCTACCGTCAAATTTGGAAGCAAATATTATCGAAGAAGTTTCCAAACCTATGAGAGTTTGGCTCATTCAATTTAATCATCAAGCCATTTCACACGAAAAAATGATGGATGTACTTTATGACCAAAAAGACATCACTTTAGTAGATTTGAATCATTTTGTTGAAATGAGAAGTACCATTCCAGGTGACCCTCAGTTTGGACAACAGTGGCATCATGTAAACACCGGGCAAACAGGTGGTACTGCAGATGCGGATATCGATTCAGACGAAGCATGGGACATAACTACTGGCGGCACAGCTGCTTCAGGAGAAGATATTGTAGTTTGTATAATTGAAAGCACCAACTTAAATCATACAGATTTGGATGCAAACAAATGGATCAATACTGCAGAAATACCTGGTAATGGAATTGATGATGACGGAAATGGATATATTGATGATGTTTATGGTTGGAATCCTGGTGGAAATAATGGAAATGTTGGCTATGGAACAAACAACGGAGGAACTTCACATGGAACGAATTGTGCTGGAATGATTGGCGCAGTAGGAGATAATGGAATAGGTGTAGTTGGAGCCAACTGGGATGTTAAAATTATGATTGTTACAGTTGGAAGTGCAACTCAAGCTAATGTAATTGCTTCTTATACTTACCCACTAATCCAAAGACAAAGATGGAACAATTCAAACGGTGCTGATGGTGCATTTGTGGTGGCTACAAGTGCTTCTTGGGGAATCGATCAAGCAGATCCTTCTAACTATCCGTTGTGGTGTAATTTTTACGACACTTTAGGATTGTACGGAATTATCAACGTAGGTGCTACATCAAACAGTAATGTAAATGTGGATATACAAGGTGATATGCCTACTGCATGTCCGAGTCCATATATGGTAGGAGTAGGTAGAACAGACCATAATGACAATACTGCTGGAGGCTATGGTGTAAACACAATTAATTTTGGTGCTCCTGGAATTAATGTAAGAACTACAGCTAATAGTAATGGATATACTACTACTACGGGAACTTCATTTTCATGTCCACTTACTGCTGGTGTAGTCGGATTGGCTTATGCTATTCCTTGTCCTTCTTTTATGGATATTGTTAAAAATAACCCACAGCAAGGTGCAGACCTTGTACTACAAGCTTTAAATAATGGTGTAGATCAAAAACCACAATTAGCAACTCGATTTGTTACAGGAGGAAGGTTAAATGCTAAAAATACTTTGGATGAATTAATGACTGTTTCTTGTTCTGGAAACATTTGTCTTACACCTTCTTCACTAAACACTTCTAATATTCTAGAAACTTCTGCTGACATCACTTGGAATAATTTTTCAGGAGCAACTGAAAGTGATTTATACTATAGAGAAGCAGGCTCTGGATCTTGGACACATGTTCAAAACCCTACATCTCCTTACAGTTTGACAAACTTAATGCCATGTACTGAATATGAATTCTATATGCAGTCTATTTGTGATCAAGATTCAAGTGGCATAACTTCTACAGTTACTTTCAGTACTTCAGGTTGTGGAAATTGTATTGATTTACCCTATTGTACCAACAATGCAACAGATGCTGTTGATGAATGGATTGCTTCTGTTGAAATTGGTTCTTGGGTAAGCACTACTGGCAATGACAATGGCTATGGAGATTATACAAATGGAGGAACTGCTGCTTTGACATTAGATATCGGTTCAACTTACAGTACAACTCTTACTCCTGCATGGGGAGGAACTCAATATAATGAACAATTCAAAATTTGGATTGACTTAGACCAAAATGGAACATTTGACGCTGGAGATTTGGTTTATGACCAAGGGACTGCAACTCAAACTCCTGCTACTGGAACTATAACAATACCTGCTAGTGCAACTATGGGAGGTACTAGAATGAGAGTTCAAATGGCATATATCGGTACAGGCCAAACGGCTTTCCCAGATGTTTGTGGCTCTTTTACTTGGGGAGAAGTTGAAGACTACTGTATTGAGTTAGTTCCTGCTGTCTTCTGTAATTATACAGCAGTAAATACTGTAGTTGATCCAACTTGTGCAGATTTAGACAATGGAAGTATTTCTGTTAATATTTCTGGAGGAACTGCTCCTTACACTTATGCTTGGGACAATGCTGCAACTACATCATCTATCAATAACCTTTCTGATGGAGCTTATGAAGTAGTAGTTACAGATGCTACCGGTTGTGATACTACAATGAGTTTTCAATTGGATTATACAACTCAAATTGCTTTAACAGTAAATGCAGTAAACGCTTCATGTAATGGAAGCGCTGATGGTTCAGTTATGGCATTAGCAACAGGAAGTACTGGATTTACCTATTTATGGGATAATTCAGTAACAACAGCAAACAACGATAATTTAGAGGCTGGAAATTATACAGTTACTGTATCTGATAATGATGGCTGTACAGCAACATCAAATGGTGTGGTTGGAGAGCCAGCACCTGTGTCGGCTAGTTTTACTTCATCTGTTTCAGGAACTACTGTTAATTTTACAAACACATCCTCAACTGGATCATACAGTTGGGATTTTGGAGATGGAAATACATCTACAATGACAAATCCTTCAAATACATATCCTGATTATGGAACTTATACAGTTTGTTTGACAGTCACTTCTTCTTGTGGAAACGAATCAACATGTAATGATGTTACTATTGAAGACGCTTCTAGTGTTGCTGAAAATTCAGAAATGTTCTTAAATTTATTTCCTGTTCCTGCAAAAGAGCAATTGTTTATCACAGAAATTCCTTCTGAAGTAAAAGAGATTGCTCTTATAGACATCTCAGGAAAATTAATTGAAAATTTCATTATTACTTCTAATCAATTGAATATTCAATTAAATGATTTAGGACAAGGAGTTTATTTATTATTGATTAAAGATGCTAGCGGATTAATAATCGCTACTGACAAGTTCAATAAAATTAAATAAGAATTTAATTTATTCTTTTCTAAAAGAGGCTTCCTTTTTAAGGAAGCCTCTTTTTTTATTACTAAAAAGTGAACTAATATTATTTGAAGATAATTATTTATACTTTTGACTTAAACTTAATTTTTACAATAATGAAAATTGACACATACTGAAATCTGTTTTTCATTTTATCTATCCTAATATTCTTTTCTAATTCCGCAAAAAGAAAACTTTGAACTTAGTTTAATTCAAAATGGTAAGGAAATAAAAATAAAAAATAATGAAGCAATTATTGATAAAACTCCTTTTGCTTTGGTTTATACTTTTTCCACTCCACTTCAATGGAGTTTGATTGCTGGGAACAATAAAATAATGCAAAATGCTTTTAATTCCAAAGCATCATTAATGGATTCTATACTTAAGAATTCGGAATTTGGTGGCGCTGATGGTTATTTCAATGAAGATAAAAGTATAAGAGCATGGAATGGAGAAATAAAAACTACCATAAGTTTTGAAGATGAAAAACATCATTCATTTGACAGTATTTATTTTAAAGGTAACAAAATATACGGAATAAGAACCATCGAGTTTTTCTCTACTCAGAACGATGAATTGATGGTGGAAGAATGGAAAGAGGATACCATTATTATTGCTACAAGTGTTTACAACATTTCAAATAACCCATCAGTTGCCAAAAAAATTCAATTGATTCTTAAAGAAATAGAAAACACTTCCATCCTAGATGTAAAAGGTAAAAAATTTATAGAGGAAGGAGAAGCCATTTATCAAGAAGGATGTGAAGGATGTGGTAATCTAGGATCATTTGAATTCAAAAAAAATGGAAAATCTGTGGAATTCCTTTTATCTGGATCAGATATTATAGGATTTGGAGATTATATTCAAACAGAAAAACAAGTTGTAATAGGAAAAGAAATAAGTTTTACTGTAAGCGAAGATGGAAAAACATTAATCGACAACAAGTCCGGAACTAAATATAGTATCGTTGAAGAATAAAAGTTTTTTTGAATTCCTTCAATTTTGATTATCAAAATAGAAAAAGACCCTGTGTTTTGTTACAAGAAGCATGAAGAACACCCCCTATTTTGTTACAAAACCCATACATCTTTCTCACTTTATCAACACTACTTTAGGATAAAGTATTTTCCTAAACCAATCAATTAAACTCAAGTTTTATTACATTTGGATAAAATAACAAATCTGAATTTAAGATAAATGGCTGTTAGAATCATACTTGACCTAGATGTTGAAAATCCGGAAGAGGTCATCAAAGCGCATAAAGGGCAATTGATGGGATTGCTTACAGGAGTAGTAATGAATAAAGAAAGTAAAAAAAGAAAAATCAATCTTGCTGTAGCGCAAGAAATAGCGGCTATTGTTAGTCAAGAACTACCTAAAGAGTTAGAAAAAGAATTGGTAAAAGCAAAATTTACAATAAAAATTGAAGAAAATATTGAAATGTAGATTCTTAGGCTCTATCACCTAATTCAATCACTTCCATATCTTTCAATATACCATTCGTAACTGAAAAACGCATCATCGTTCTCACTTTGTGAAATCCATGAATCCCAGCGGCACCAGGATTTATGTATAGCATGTTAAGTTTTTTATCCATTTGTACTTTACAAATATGTGAATGACCACATATAAAAACTTTGGGGGTATTTCTTTCAATATCAAACCTAATATTTTGTGTGTAAGCATAAGGTTTTCCTCCTATATGAGTCATTAGGAAATGAACATTATTTAGCGTGAATCTTTGTTTTTCGGGAAATTCAGTACGTATGATATGATTATCTATATTGCCATAGACACATTTTAAAGGTGCAATTTCTTTGAGATAATCAGTTACAGCAATATCACCAACATCGCCAGCATGCCAAATTTCATCGCATGACGAAAAGTACTTTTTGTATTTCTCATCAATATGACCGTGTGTGTCAGAAATTAAGCCGATTCTTTTCAATTAAGAGTCAGGATTTTATAGAAACTCATATCCCACAGCAAGTACTATAGCACTGTATTGAATAGTAGTAATTTCTTTAGTTCCTTCGTAAGTTTCTACGGTTTCAAATTCTCTATCAGATGCAGGAATGATATAATTGATATAAACTTTCTTTAATCTCATTTGAGACAATAGTTTTTGATCTTCTATTACTTTCCCTTTTTCAGATCTAAATGTTTCATTCATTTCATCTAATGTCACTTCAAAATCTCCACTACCAATGTTTTCTTTACTATAAACCAAAGTTCTTCCATTAGCACCTCTAGGCTTGTCATAAATTTCGATAGCAATACTTTCTCCTTTTATCATATTGCCGCTAAAACAAAACTTATAATTCGTTTTTTGAACCGTAAGTATTTCAACTTCTTTGGCATGCGTAAAAGTTTTATAGTTGAAATAAGTACTTTTTGTTCCATCATATTTGAAAGGCTTTAACTTTGCTCTTGCAGCAACTCTTCCTTCTTGGACGCCTGCATCGAACTGAGCTTTTTCGTCTAGTTCTACATCTTTAGAACCCTTATTCCCTCCAATAAGTTGAGCACTTATTACACTTGTATAAAGCAAACTTGATACTACAAGAAGAATGTAATTAACTTTTTTCATTTTATATAATGTTTTTTAATTTATTCTACAATACTATTTCTTAATTCTATTATTGCATTAGTTATTTGAGTTACCTCTGCTTCTGTAAGATAAATGTCAAAGTAGGCTGCATCTTCTCCTAGAGCTTTAACAGATTCAAAATTGTCAAACATATCAATTATTTCTTGAATGCTGTTTGCCATATCATCTGAATCCACATCTTTATCTTCCAGACTATTTAAACCCTTAACAATAGACCTTGCAATGGTCATTTGTTCAGAAATTAAAGCGCCTATTTCTGAGTTGTCAGATTTACCTTTTACAGAAACTGCGCCAAAATACATTCCTTCTACCCAAGCGCCACTGTAATAGACTACAGACAAGTCAACTTTACCATTTTGAGCAATGTAGTCATCTGTGTTTTCTTGTACGAAAATTAAAATATCGATAATAGAATCTTGATTTCCAACATTACTATTAAAGCGTTCAATTAAATCTTCTGATGCAAAAACAGTTTCTAATCCAATTTTTCCACTTAAATCTTTAAGCGCTTTAAGATATTTTGAAGCCTCATCATATTTTTCGTTTTTAACACTATAAGCTAAATCTGAACTATACACTCCAAAGTTTAAAGATTGTTTGAATTTATTAGTATAATTGGAAATGTTTTCTACTTTATTGGGTAAATTAGCATCGTAAATTAATCCAGCTTTGTTGAAAATAGATGCAATTTGAAGTGGTGAAGGTGGAACAAAAGTGAATTTTTCTTGATCTTCGTCTTCGCCTAAATTTTCTTTTTCTTTTACAGTGTTTTCAGGTGTTTTTTTCTCATCTGCAGTAGCAGTTTCAGAACAACTTTGAAATGACAATCCGCATATAGCTGCGGCAATAATTACATAATTTAATTTCATTTTATATTGTTTTAATTCAATAAGATATTGCGTAAAGATATTAAAAAATATTTTTCAAATACTTTTTTGTTTAATTTTCATCATCAAAAACTTGGATTTCTTTTTCCACGGTTACCAAATCAGTAAATTTTCCTTTATACCTCGTGGCTTTTACAAGATGATTATCAATCCAATGGTAATTACCTCCTCTTGGTTTCCCAAATAAAGCACCATGATATTTAAACCCATGTTTTTGCAGCCAATTTTCTGTTACTTCTCTATGCTCTTCTGTCCTTGAGGTGAAAAAAGTAATCATATGCCCTTCATCATACCATTTGTTCAACGTTTCCAAAGCATCTAAGAAAGGTTCGCAAGTTGCCATTCTTTCTGGTTCTTCGTTAGGAACATCTTCTGTAATAGTTCCATCTATATCAATAAGATAATTTTTAACGTCTTCTGGAAGTAAAGGGCTGATTAAGTTTCCATCAGCATCTTTGGTTTCTTGTAATTTTTTATCTTTCATTATAAAAAAATTAGATTACATAAACTGTTTGTTTTTAGTAACAGAAAGTACAAAATCTGTAATCACTTTTAGAGCGTTGTCGGATTTGTTTTTCAATTTAACAGTAAATGCCATTCTTTCAAAGTCACCATTAAAATCTACAGATTCAAAAAGGTTAGAAAATTCTAAAGCCATTTGCCCTTCTTCAGTTTCTGCTAATTTGAGTACTCCTTTTGGCATTTGTGTTACATCAGTGTTGTAAAATCCATAAACTGGTTTTTCCATTTGGGTAGAAGATGGCAATGAAAACGCTTTAAACTTGTTTCCTTTTGCAAAAAAAGTGGCTGTTTCTAAATCTGTTGAAAGGATTAATTTTTCTTCATTCATCGTTAAGTAAGCATCTTTTTCTAACTTACAAACACCATTTTCAAAAATAAGTTCTCCCGACATTCTCAAGAGGCTTCCTATCTTAGATGAATCTTTAATTCCTACCGTAAAAACAACTAAAGGCATGGTTTGTTGATAGGTATAAGTTTCTTCTTCAAAAAAGTCATCGTCTTCACTATAGGCATCATAAGTTGATGTTACTTCTTGTGATTTAATGTCCATTATTGAAACTGAGAAATCTCCAGTCAAAAGTTCTTTTAATTCTGTCTGACTCATTCCTGTTACTTTCTCAATATCAGACATGTTAAATTCATTTTCAGGCACTAAATTCATTGCATTAAAAATGGCGCTCATATCCAACGAAGCAACACCAAAAGCCAATAATTTGTCATTAGAAAGATAATTAAAAACCGTTTTAGATACTACTTCTTTTGAAAGTGCATTGTATTCAGAGTTTTTCACTTTATCGGCATAAACATTCATGTCAAAAACTATTTCACCTGCATTAAAATTACCAGTACCAACATAATAGGCATCATTAAACATTTCTAAAACCTCACCCGAAATTTGTTTGCCTTCCTTAGTGTTTTTTGCCGATTTCATTATGCTTTCAAGATTTACAAATATATTCATATCATCCACTCTCTTTAAATAGGTGTCTAAGTTTTGATTTTCTTGTGCATCAATATATCTTGCCAATAATAATTTTTGAGCAATTTTTTTAGTTTCCTCTTTTTGACTTGCTACCACGATGAAGTCTTTGTCGTCCCACATTGCCGTAACATTTTTTTCTGAAATAAACTCGTATTCCTTTCCTTCAATCTCTTCTTTAGTGTATTCTCCTTTTGAAAGTTTAAGATTAGTTAATGTTTGCTTAATTTTTTCTTTGTTGGTTACTTTTGCAGTAAACATAACGTATTCAGGTTCCTCTTCTTTCATAGAAACAGCAAAATGATTGTTTCCTTTCAATTCCAAACCTGTCAATTCAGCATCAATGTTTCCTTTTACAAACATTTTGAAACCTGCCAAAACCTCAAAAGGAACATCTTTGTTGTGTTCAAAATCAGATTTTTCAATCATTGTAATAAGGTCAACAGAGCCAACTACTGCTAAATTATCAACAGCGCTAATCATATTAAAACGAGTAGAATTCTTTAAATTAGCTTCTTTATCTTCAGCATCGCTTCCGCAAGAAGATAGTATTAACAAACAGACAACTAGTGTCGTTGTAAGTATTTTGAAAGTATTTTTCATTTGTTTCTGAACTTTTATTTATAAAGTTTTGCAAATGTATGATATAACTTTAGTTTTTACAAGATTTTGTGTTGAAGCATCTAATAAAATTATAAATGGTCAGTTTTATAAGATTAATCTTCATTAACATATTTAATTATTACCTCTAAAACATCTTGATTTTTAAAATGTTTGAAATGCCCTCCTCCTTTGGAATGGTAAACTTTTGCATTTTCCAATTTCTGAGCAAAATCAACTACTCTTCTTAGGTGAATTATTTTGTCTTCAGTATCATGAACAAACAACATTTTATTTTGATTATAAACCTCAACATAATGATGACAGTCTAAATCTAGTAAAGTTCTACTCACTTTTTGCTCAGCCAAATTCACACATTTCTTAAAAACTTTTTCATTGATTCTAGTGATTTTCTTATATTGAAAAAAGAACTGAGAAGGTTCTGGATGCAATCCCATTAAAATCATTTTTTTATCACGAATATCTGTACCCATTTCTCCAACGGCAACTGCCAATGAGGCCGCTCCTAGTGAATGCCCTAAGAAAACTGAAACATCAGGTTCTGTTTGAATAAAATGAGAAATTACATCTACAAATATAGGAAGGTGTGCTTCATTTTGAGGGCTAGTTCCGTGACCAGGGAAATCTATACTGATAATTTCTAATTCTTTTACCTGAATTAACCCTGCGATAATATTTTTGAAATCTACAGTTCTGCCCTCCCAACCATGACATATCAAAACTTTTTTACTTCCACATCCAAAACGATGCACTGTATAGGGTGCTTTAAATTGTTCTGAAGTGTAATTTTTAGACTGTGCTTTTTGAAGAAAATTTTGATGATGTAAATTCAAGGGTCTTTTTCTTGGTTGTGTAAAAAGTTTCCAAAATAATTTTGCAGAATAATTAGGTGCGATCCAACTCATTCTTTGAAAATAAAAACGAACCATTTTCATTGAAAAAGTGATGTCTTGCTCAGGTATATAAAATTCTTCCTCCATTTTCAAAAACAAATGTAAACAACTTCATTTGATAAGCGGTCAACAATACTTGAGAATAATGATTACTTTTGCAATCGAATTTATACAAATTACTAATCATATTAATATCATAAAAATGAAAGAAGTTTATATCGTTTCTGCTGTAAGAACGCCTATTGGAAGTTTTGGAGGTGCATTATCTACTGTTCCTGCACCAAGATTGGGTGCAGCAGCAATAAAAGGTGCTTTATCAAAAATCAACTTGGATCCCAAAGAAGTAAATGAAGTTTATATGGGCAATGTTTTGCAAGCCAACTTAGGACAAGCACCTGCAAGACAAGCGGCTATTTTTGCTGGAATCAACGAAAATGTACCTTGTACTACAGTAAACAAAGTATGTGCTTCGGGAATGAAAGCGATTAGTTTAGCTGCTCAAGCAATTCAATGTGGTGACGCAGATGTAGTAATTGCTGGGGGAATGGAAAATATGTCTTTAGTTCCACACTATATGGTGGCTAGAAATGCTGTGAAATTAGGAAATGTAACCATGGTTGACGGAATGGTAAACGATGGTTTGACAGATGTTTACAACAACGTACATATGGGCGTTTGTGCTGAAAAATGTGCTGAAGAGTACAAAATTTCAAGAGAAGACCAAGATAACTTTGCGATTACTTCTTACCAAAGATCTGCTGCTGCTTGGGAAGCTGGAAAATTTGATAATGAAGTGGTACCGGTAGAAGTTCCTCAAAGAAGAGGTGATGCCATCATCGTGAGTAAAGATGAAGAATTTACCAACGTGAAAATGGATAAAATTCCAACCTTGAATCCTGTTTTCAAAAAAGATGGAACAGTTACTGCTGCCAATGCTTCTACATTGAATGACGGTGCATCTGCATTGATATTGATGAGTAAAGAAAAAATGGAAGCTTTGGGATTAAAACCAATTGCAAAAATAGTTGGATACGCTGATGCTGCTCAAGCACCAGAATGGTTTACAACTGCTCCATCTTTAGCAATTCCAAAAGCATTGAAAAAAGCTAATTTAGAAATTTCTGACATTGATTTTTGGGAATTAAACCAAGCGTTTTCTGTTGTTGGATTGGCAAATATCCAAAAATTAGGATTAGATGCTACCAAAGTTGATGTGAATGGAGGTGCAGTTTCTTTAGGACATCCACTTGGAAATAGTGGTTCTAGAATTATTGTAACATTACTTAATGTACTTCAACAAAATGGAGGTAAATTAGGTGCTGCTGGAATTTGCAACGGTGGCGGAGGCGCATCTGCAATGGTAGTTGAAATGTGCTAAAAGAATATATGATACACTTTAAAAATGCTCAAATGGAAACGTTTGGGCATTTTTTTTGTGAAGATTTTTACAAAAAGAAAATGCAAGAAATAAACTTTTGACTAATTCAACTTTTTAGGAGTCAAAGTTGTAATTTCAATATTCTTATATCTAGTATCAAGTTCATCATTTGAAATAACGATTTTCTTTATTAATCCTTTATGATTATAATACACTGTCTTTTTCTCAATATATTTTGAATACCAATATTTTTTTGGAGAAGAATTATAAATCCATGTTTTTTCATATCTATAAGTACTAAACAACTCTTTATTTCCTTTTTTCTGAGTACTTGTAAATTGTTTAAAATTGTTGGTTTCAAACATTCCATCTCCATTATCAACATAATATATCTCTTGAATTGTATCATTTTTTAAGATGATTATCTCTTTTTTTATAAATTTTTCTAAAGTGTCGTTAGAATAAAATCTAGTTGTTATATTCATATTGGGTAGTGAATCAAAATGATTTTTTCAGCATCTGCTGCAGATAAACTACAAGCTAAAATTGTATCTTCATCAATTATTTTATAATATTCTTTAAAACTAATATTTGCAGAATCTTTTGACTTTGTGTAATTTTCGCTAAAATACTTTTTAATTCTTTTAGTATCACTTTCTGTTTCTTGATACACAAATTTATCACCTCTTATAACGTAAGTAGCATCATATTTTTGAAAATTATGAATCAAGGTTGAATCATTTATAAAATTATAATAGTAAGTATCCAAATTAAGGTCATTATTATTAAATTTTGACTCATATTTAATCTTAAATTTTTTGACGTTGAATCCCTTATAGTTAAAAACAATTTCATTAACTTCTTTCTCGTAATTCGAGTCATCAAGTAATTGACAAAACATAATTGACGGAAAAAATATCATCAAAAAAAACAGCAAAGATTTCATCTTAAACAATATTGATTGTTTTACAAATATATTAAATCTAATGCTTTTCATTTTTTTATTCCTAATTTTGAGACATATAAGTACAATTAATTCTAATTTAAAATTTCATTACAACTCCGAAATCACTTCAAAACCTTTGTAACTTCCTGTTATTGCCAATCCTACAATCTCTTTACAAAGATGCTTTTCTTTAAGTTTAATAGCAATTTCATTAATTGTAGCGCCACTTCCTATGGCATCATCAATTATCAATATTCGATTATATTTTGTCTGTTTAGGAACGTAAAAAGAATTCTTAGCATTAGCTACACGCTCAAAAATCTTTGACAAAGCCTTTTGAGGTACAACTATTTGGTTCTTAATTTTTTCTATTTTAACTTTAGGTTTTTCTATCTTTAGTGATTTCTCCAAAACAGTCATGATTTGTAATTTCCTGTCAATAGTAGGAGGAACATAAAGTACTGCATCTATTTTCTGATTTACCACAAGATGATGAACTCGATGTAGAATTTCATTGACAATCATTTTCATAAGCATTTTATTTTGCCCTTGTTTGGCATAATGCATTAAAGTTCCCAATCTGGTTTTTCCAAAGCGTTCTATTGCATAAAAATCAAGATAAAATATTTTGTCAATCGCTATGTGTTCCATACCTTTTGTGTGCTTCAACTTTTCAGTTCCATCTATAAGGTTTTGTTCATTGAAATAGTCCAAATATTTTTGTCTTGTTGAGGTGTATTCAGCAACAGTCTTTTCGATTGGTAAAGTTTGTTTTTGACACCAATAATTCATTGCGTCAATTCCTTCCAGCATATTACCCAATGGATCGACTAATAAAAAATGCTCTTTTAGAAAGCGTTCTTTGTCATAAGTGATAGATTGAATAGCAACTTGTTTTTCTTGTTGTTTCAACATGTAATATACCTTTGGAGCTTTTCCCATAGACATTATCATTTCTGAGTCTTCCAATTCATTTAACATGCGATGTACATATTGTCGAGACACATTCAATATAGTTGCCAGTTCATGCACTGTCATCTGTCCATGTTTCCCCAAGAGTTTAAGAATAGTATCTTTCGTTTTCATAATGCAAATATATAAAGTTTACAGTAAACTATTTACTGTAAACTAAATTTTGTTTTTCACAATCCTATTAAAACAGAGAAAGCAATAAAATGGGTACATTCAAGAGTTTTCTTTAATTTTGGAATATGAAGTTGGGATTTCCACTTTATTTGAGCATTCTTTTAAATCTAAAATCTTTTATGAATACTATCGAAAACCCAATACAATGGAGCGACTTTTCTAAGATCGATATGAGAGTTGGTACAATCATTACAGCCGAAATATTCAAAGAAGCTAAAAAACCCGCATATAAAGTTACAATAGACTTTGGAGATTTAGGAACACGCAAAACTTCTGCTCAAATCACAAAACTATATTCACCTGATGAACTCATTGGAAAACAAGTTGTGGCTGTGGTAAATTTTCCCTCCAAACAAATCGCTAATATGCAAAGTGAATGTTTGATTCTTGGTGCAATACATAATGATGAAGTAACTTTGCTTACTACAGACAAAAAAACCAAAAATGGATTGCGAATTGGGTAAGTTAATTATAGAAACCCAAATTATTAGCACTATTTTTGATAAGATTTAAAAAAATAAAAACTATGAAATTCTTCGCATTCACACTTACAATATTTCTCTTTGGAATTTTTCACAGCACGCCAACGATAGCTCAAGACAAAAACAAAAGCATTATTGCTTTCGTCAATAAAAACCTCAACAAAAAAATAGATCGAGGCGAATGTTGGGATTTGGTTGCTTTTGCTCTCAATGAAGCCAAAGCAGATTGGAAAGCACCTTTTGATTTTGGTGATGAAATAAAGTATCCAAAAACAGATTTAAAACCTGGTGACATTATCTCTTTTGAGAATGTAAAATTTGAATTCGAAGGAGGATACGTCACTTTCCCGCAACATTATGCCATTGTATATGAAGTGAAAAACAAAAATGAAATTGTAATTGCACATCAAAATCACAACAACATTAGAAAAGTTCAGAAACTAGAATTGGATTTGAGCACAAAGACCAAAGGAACGATAAAGTTTTACAGAGCGAGGTAAACAAACTACTTTAAATTTATTTCCGTTTTTATTTTAAAAACCTGCTTTTAACTGCCGCAGTATTGCAAATCCAGCGGAGCGGGAGGGGGCATAACTACTCCCTGTTTTTTTTAATCAAAACGTCATCAGAGTAAACTTCTGTTTCAACAAGTCTTCCTGAGTTGTTATAAATCTTCCAAACACCTTCTTTCTTATTATCAGAAAAATGTCCTTCCATATGTAAACAATTGTTTTCAAAAAAATACACTAAAGTTCCTATTGAGTCGTTTTTAACACAAGTTGAAAGAAATACAGAGTCTCTCACTGTAGTGTAACCTTTTTGGCCAATTGGACAGGGATGGAGAGTTTCATCAATACAATAAGTATGAATGTAAACATCAGGATAGGGGTTTATAAATACGTGAAGTCGATTGTTATAAACTACTGTGTCGGGAGTTGAGTTATAAAAACCACATACTAAACTTCCATTAACTTTGGAGAGTAAATAACCTACTTTTTCGTTATACTTTGTTTTAAACTCCAGAAAATAATAGGATTCATTCAAAGAGCCTAACTCAAATTTTTCTACAACCTTGTAGTGAGAAGAATCATTTAACTCACAATTAAGCGGATACATATACCATTCAACTTGTGAAATCACACATGTTAATGAGGTTGTAATTAGTATTATGAAAGCTAACAATCTCATTTTACTTCCCAATGCTCCCGCGCTTCCGAAGTTTCGGAACCATCGCTTGGTATTACTATTTCAGTTTCTTTCACAAATCTAAATTACAACTTTTATTTTTTGTTTTTAAGTTTTTGGGTAAAAATCTTTGCTAAAAATTAGAATGGAACTCGGAAAGTGATTGACTTTTGTCGAACTTTGCTCTGAGCACCAGCGAACTTTATTTTAATTTTCGAGCGGGAGCAGGGAGATTCGAGCGGCAGCGAACTTCTTATTTTAATTTTCTTCGTATGAGCAAGGGTCACTTTCCACAACATTATGCCATTGTTTATGAAGTGAAAAACAAAAATGAAATTGTAATTGCACATCAAAATCACAACATTAGAAAAGTTCAAAAACTAGATTTGGATTTGAGCACAAAGACCAAAGGAACGATAAAGTTTTACAGAGCAAGGTAAATTAAAAAAAGTACTTCTCTAAAATTAATTATCATTGTTTTTACGCTAAAAAATCATCAAAATTTTCTTGAATTGATAATTTCTGTTTCAATTGGCTCGTAGTTTTTATAAATGTTTTTAGAAAAAGTTTGATTTTTCTTTGGATTATATTTGAATTCAAAAGCATAAAACGCTCCATTGCATTCCTCAATTAAGTCAATTTCTTGTTGCTGATAAGTTCTCCAAAAGTAATGCTTACCATACCAATTTTGATAGTTATGTTTTTTGATTCTTTCGCTAATTATAAAATTTTCCCACAAATATCCTTTATCTATTCTTAATTCAATAGGTTTAAAGTCGCTTATTATTGCATTTCGAATTCCATTATCGAAAAAGTAAATTTTTCTTCCTGTATTTATTTCGTTACGTACATTTCTACTCAATGGGTTTAATCTAAATATTACAAATGCTTTTTCTAAAAGTATAATGTAATTCTCGATAGTGTTTCTATCAATCATTAAACTATTTGCTAGTTCATTGTAGTTGACCTCAGATCCAATTTGTAAGGCAAGGCTCACCAAAAGTTTTTCTAAAACTTCCGGCTTTCTAATTCCTCCATATTCCAAAATATCTTTATATAGATAACTTCCAGTTAGCTCTGTTAAAACTCTCCTTTGATTATCTGGGCTGGTAAGCACTTCAGGATACATTCCATAAATAAGTCTCTCTTTCAAATCTTTTTTAGCTTCTAAATAGCCATTTTTATCTTTAAACTCTGACCATGAAATAGGATATAAATGATATTCCCACTTTCTACCTGTTAATGGTTCATTTATCTCGCTTGATATGTCAATTGCAGAAGAACCACTTAAAAGCAATCTAACTGTAGGCAACCTGTCATGAATAATCTTTGAAGTTAAACCAATATTGTGAATTCTTTGTGCCTCATCAATAAATACAGTAGTTTTATTTCCAATTATTTTCACGAGTTCCTTTTCAGAAATTTCAAAAAGGAGGTTTCGAATTTCAATATCATCGCCATTCAGAAAAAGGTACTTCGGGTCTTTTTCTTTACAAATTTGATGAAGTAAAGTAGTCTTTCCAACCTGCCTTGGACCAGTGATTATAATTACTTTTCCAGAATTCCATTCTGCATAAATCTCACTTTTTAATATTCTACTATATTGCATAATCTTTTCTTAAATTCACACAAATATATATAAATAATAGATTACAATCCTTATATTTTATATAAATTATTGAATAGATATTTTTTTTAGGTCTAAATGTTAATATAATCTGTTATTGAGTTTGGTGTTTTATAACCAAATTACCACGAGAAAGGATTGGTTTCACCGAATGTTATTTCTCGCGGCAGCGCTCCGTTTTATTCATGTTTCTCTTGCGGGAGCGGAGGGCTCTTTATTCAATGTTTTATTTAACTACAGTTTAGGCAGCCTCGGCATTTTTTCCTACCAGTTCATATTCCTTCATAAAGGAACCTTTACCAATACCGAACCGATTAGAAAGTTTGTTGATGACATCTTTGCTAAATGCTCTCTTATAATTCAAGATGTCAGAGATAACTGATTGAGAAATGTTCAGTTCTCTTGATAATTTGTACCCAGAATATCCATGCTCTTCCATTAAGGCTTTGAATAAATCTACGGGAGTTAATTTCTCAAAAGGGTTAGCCTGCTTACTTTGATAGTCTACAATAATCAAGTCAAGAATGTAGTATTCATCTTCCATATCGGAATTCCCTTTACCAGCACCAAGAATATTACCTAATTCAAGGTGTCTATCACAATACTCTTGGTATTGTTTCTTATTTACGATTTCTGAGTATTTCATAATACTTTGGTTTTAAGATTTTAAAATTTGTTTCTGCTATTAGTACATCTGTACAGTACAAGCATCTACTTTGTCATATTCGGCATGTGTTCCAATGAAAGCAACGTACAAACAACAATTCCTGTAAAAGTTGTAATCACATATCACCCTATAATTATTACCTCCAATATCAAACACAATCCTATTTTTATCACAATTTTCAACTAAACTCATTTTTGGAAAATCTGTTTTAATTTCATTCAAATTATTCCAATCACAGTTCTTCAACTTCTCCAAAAAGATGTGAAAACTTGGTACTGCCCTTGCATTCTTTCTACAATAATCCCAGATGGAATCCACCTTAATAACCCTTACTTTCATTTACTTTATTATCTACTTCACATCTTTATTTACGTACAAAGATACTAAATGTTTCGCATTTTGCGAAGTAATTTATTTTTTTATTTACTCAACCAAATATTCCAGCATGTAATTGAGTAACTATTCCACGTTGTTCTTCACTATCAGTTTTAAGATGTTTTTCAGTTGAACTTGGGAACGGTGTCCAGCCATTATTTGAACATCTTCCAGAGGTATCTTTCGGTCATTTAACCAGTAACTAATCACACTTTCTCTAATAATTTTGGGTGATATTTCCTTATCAAATGCACCTTGCATAGATTTAATTAATGCGTGTAATCCGTCAACTGTCATTGACATTCCTCTCATGCTAAGAAACCTCCGCTGTCACACGAAACGAAGTTCGGCAGAGCCAATCCTTTCGTGTGACTTTACTATTTTTAGTTCTATTCAATCTTCAAAAATACAATTTTTTTTAATCATCCTGCTAAGTTCAAAATACCACGCGAAAGATTCGCGCGGCAGCCCTACTTATTTATTTTTTTCTTCGCGCGTGAGCAGGGGTGGTTTTTTGCTGAGGGAGGAAGAGGAATACCATATTTCCGTTTTTATTTTAAAAACTCCTCCGCTCTCACACTCATTCTCACTCTGTCTTTTACTGCCACTATTTTAAAGAACTCATTTACTTTTTACCTTCTTGTTTTGTTCCGCAGGATTACAAATCCAGCGGAGCGGGTGGTTATTCCTTTGAAAATAAACATTCAAAAACCACCTTTTACAATGGTTTGGCGTATTTTCTTTGCTGACTGAACGAGAAGGAATACCATATTTCCTAGTATAATTATCTTAAATGTAAAAATGGAACGCGATACGCTATCGCTAATCGCGCACCAGCCTTTCTAATTTTATTTAGTTATTCGTGCGGGAGCAGGGGGCAGGCACAAGAAAAGTGACAAACTGCTTTAGCACCCGAAGGGCTTTGTATGGGGTGGTTATTCCTTTGAAATAAACATTCAAAAACCACCTTTTACAATGGTTTGGCGATTTTCTTTGCTGACTGAACGAGGAGGAATACCATATTTCCGTTTTTATTAAAAAACTCCTCCGCTCTCACACTGTTTCTCACTCTGTCTTTTACTGCCACTATTTTAAAGAACTTACATACCAACTCGTTAGTTGATTTTTATTTACTCAGCCCCTAATTGGGGCCACTACCGATTGAGGAATACCATATTTCCTGTTTTAAAATATTTCTGCTAAGTTCAAAATACCACTCGAAAGGATTCGAGCGG
>JAGYKU010000019.1 GCA_018401455.1 Flavobacteriales bacterium | reverse complement strand
CGAAATCATACTCAATTCGAGATGATTTTTATCAAAAAGGGCCAAAGACATACAACTCAAAGACCCCAAATAACAAAAGAAACGCATAAATGCTTTTTTATTTCCAGAAGCATCTGCTATTCCCGTTAGAATGGGAAGTAAAAAAACAATAAACAAAAAGTAAATGGCACTTATAATAGAAATCAAAGCGGTATTCACCAACTCAAAGCCCATAAACATCACTTTTTCATCTACATATTTTTCATAAAAAATGGGGAATATTGCTGTTGTAATGACCAATGGATACACTGAATTTGCCCAATCGTAAAAAGCCCAACCGTTCATTACTTTTTTGTCCCCTTTTTGTATCTCTTTATTTTTAGTTAAGCTCATAATAATAAATATTAGTTGTTATTTACAACGTACATCTCAATATTTCTATCTCTTAGCATTCCATCGGTATAACTAAGATTTTCTTTAGTTGCATGCGTATATGAAAAACTATTTTTCAATCCTTTTTCTTTTAAATAATGATAAATTGTTAATGCAGATTCTTTGGCTATTTTTTTACCTTCTTGATTACTTTCGTAAGTATAAATCACAAACCTCAACTCTGCTTTGGGTTGTTCTTCAAGCACAAAAAGCAATCGATTGAGTTCATCATTAGAAGTTGGAATTAATGTTCCATTTTCAAAATTAAATACTACTTTATTTAAATCTATTCTTTGCCCTTTTCTTAATTCAAAATCTGTGAGATCTTCTAATTTAGAAACGTCTTTGTCAACTTCTCCATTTAGTATTTTGCAATTCCAGCAGTTACAATGACCTTCGATATGAGACGAAGTTACCTCATCTAAATATTCAAAACTACTTATTACATTGGGATGTTTTGGAATATACTCGGATTTCACCACTATAGTTTCAGAGGCTAATATAGCATCAGATGCCATTAGTGTCACATCATCTATAAACAAATAGTTATAATTAAAATTTCCTTTCTGTATTCTTTTGAAAGTTTTGCTTTTTGTAAAAGAACCGATGGTGAGATAATTTTCATTGCCAGTTGCTTCAAAATGATATTCCACTGTCACCCATTTCCTTTGTGGTAAAGTATCGAAATTATAATTCGCCTTGATATGCTTGTTTGACAAAATATGACCTTCTTTTTTAGAATTGAATGAAGATTCTGTAAGTAAAACAGATATTTCAGGTGGTGTAAAACTTGATTTTTCGGGCCAATATACTTTTAGAGAGATTTTATAAGAAGTACCAGTAACTAAATTTGATATT
The DNA here is from genome assembly GCA_018401455.1 of Flavobacteriales bacterium. GTDB lineage: Bacteria > Bacteroidota > Bacteroidia > Flavobacteriales_D > Parvicellaceae > Parvicella. The sequence goes on along the minus strand of JAGYKU010000019.1, from coordinate 45,100 downwards.
AATTTCGTTTGAACATATTCGCTAAAATCAGTGTTCTCTTGTTGCGTAATAATACCGATATAACTTGCTGATGAGCTTTTGACATTTTGGTCTAACCAATTATTTTGGTGATTGCAAGTTTTACTACAAGAATTATAAAAATCTGGAGTTCCAGCATTTGGTGAATACCAATCTTGTACCTGAAAATCGTTTTGTTTCTGTGACCAAAACTGTGGACAATTGGTTTCTAATTCGAAATTTCCGTTAGAAATGTATGTTTGCGAAAAAGCCCTCTCCGAGGAGAAGGCTTTAGTAAAAATGAATACTATAAAAAATCTATTTAGCCAATTTGAATTCAACTCTTCTGTTTTTAGCATGGTCAAGAGAAGTAGTTCCAATTCCTACTTGTTCTTTATCTTTAAAAGATTTGATTTTGATTCTAGATTCGTCAACACCTTTTTCTACTAAATATGCCTTTACGCTTTCTGCTCTTTTCATATCCAAATCTAAAACTTCAGCGTCTTCAGGATTTTTTCTAAGTTGAGTTCCTTCCTCAGCATCTAAGTGTCCATGAAGTTCAATACTGTATTCTGGATTTGCTTTGAGAGAACCAGCTATAACATCCAAATCTTTTTTCATATTATTCTCAAGTTTAGCACTTTTGATATCAAAATAAACTGTTGCAAACTTAATTTGCTCGTCAATAGTAAATCCTTCTGAAGAGGCAGTTTCTTTGTGATAAACTACAGATTCTACTTGAGCATTTTCTACTTGGTTACATACACATTCAGTTGCATCTTCTAATATAAAAACTTCCACTTGATCAATGTAATAATAGGCTTTAGGCACTTGAGTTCCTCTAAAATTAGCAAGAGGCTTTAATTTTTCATACTTAGTATCTTTATTATTAGTAAAATTACCTATAGTTAAATATTGTTCTTTTCCAGTAGCTGTATAAACCATACAAACTGGCTCCCAATTGTATCTAGCATTATATATTTTATTGTTGGAATTAAGTGACATATTTAATTTGTCTTTATCACTTTCAAAAATAATATCTGATTTTCCTTCTACTTCCAAACCATCTTTAGAAAAATACACTCCAAAGTTATCTACTGCATATTTTGATAAATCAGATAAACTTACATAATATTTTACGCAATATTCAACATCTTTTCTAAGAGGAGCAATCAATTTATTTTGAAGATAAGTTCTTGGTTCTTTGTTATTATAACTATACATTACGATTCCAGCATATCTTTTTCCATCATAAGGATCTTCTTTTCCATATTGATTTTCTGGAGCAGAACAAGGTTGATCTTTGTCTGTTGCAAACAAATCTGCTTTCATTCCAGTTGGGCTGTCCCAATCTGTAGCAATTGAAATCTGACCTAATTTTTTAAGTTTTCCTTTTTCTGCTTCAAAACTTGGGTTTTGCACAAGATTTTTATCATCTTGAGCAACAGCAAAATTCCTGAAAGTGCAAATACACTTGTAAATAATATCGTTTTCATCATCATACTTTGTCATTTTTAATTGAATGAACATTACAAAGTTATAATTTTTTTGATTATATAAATTTGCATTCAATTTTGTTTGAATAATATCTTACATATTTCATTCCAAAAAAAAAGCAACCCAATATTTGGATTGCTTTTTTTAGAATATAATTTAAGAATTTATCTTACCAAAGTAACATGTCCTCTATTTTCAAATTTAGCATCTGTATAGATATCTTTAGTGATTATCTTCCAAACATAAACTCCTGCTGGAAGCGGTTCACCATTTCTTGTGCCATCCCACTCACTGAATGATTCTGTAGATTGAAAAACTATTTGCCCCCATCTATCAAAAATGAACATATCATATGATAAGGCATCTACTCCTTCTCCTTTAGGGAAGAATGTATCATTTATTCCATCATTGTTTGGAGTAAATCCAGAAGGAACATAGAAACTATATACTCCATTCATTACAACTTTACCGTAAGTTGTATCAGTACATCCATTTTGGTTTGTAACAACTAATTGAACAGGAAAATTAGTTGGTTCTGCATCAGGAAATGTGAATGTAGGATTTTGTTCGAATGAACTTCCTAATATTCCATCTTCACCGAAGTACCATTGATAAGAAGTTACATCATTAGAAGACGAATCATGCATTGAAGTGGTAGGCTGTAAAACTGTGATAGGATTTGGGAAAATTCCAAAATCAGCAACTGGATAATCATACGTTTCTATTAAACCAACATAAGTAGTATCACCAACACATCCATCAGGACTTGTAACTGTCAATGTAACATCATATGTTCCAACCCCACTATAAGTATGAACTTGAGGACCACAAGTATTAGAAGTATTTCCATCACCAAATTGCCATACACATTGATCTACAAATGTTGGGTCTGTTGTATTGGTAAAGTTAACTTCTATTGGATAGCAGCCATCTACTTTGTCAACAGTAAGACTTGGAGCAGGTACTGGATACCAGAAAACTTTTACACTATCTAATTTGGCAGGGGTTTCACAAGCATCAGTTACCATTACATAATATGTAGCAGGACTTGATGTTGGTGTAACTGTTGTGATATTAGTACCTCCAACTGCATTTCCATTCTGGTCGGACCAATTGTAATAATAAGTTCCTCCAAACCCTCCATTAGCGTTTACACTAACTACTCCAGAAAAACCTGGACAAACAGTATCATTTAACCCTGCTGTTGTTAAAATTGGTGGATACATATTCACAATAATATCTAACGTATCTGAAGAACAACCTTGAGGATCTAAGGCGTGAACAGAATAGGTTGTTACGGCATTTGGATTGACATTTTGCACACTAGTTGTACCAGCAAGTCCTGTCCAATTATAAGTATAACTTGCACTGTTACCTCCTGTAGCGGTTGCACTCATTACAGCAGTACCACCAATACATACTATCGTATCATTAGAAACATTTAGTGTCATAATTGGTGGCTGGTTTATTGTCACCAAAGTATCATTCCAGCAACCAGTTGTATCAATAGCTCTAATTATATACTGTCCGGCTGTTAATCCAGAAAAAGTTGCATTTGTTGTCACTCCATTTTCTTGTTGAAGCACAGTTTGATTTCCTGGGTTTACAAGTAAAACATCAAAAGGTGGTCCGTTTTGACCTATTGGAGTAGCAACAATTTGTCCATCACTACCTCCAAAACATGTTGCATCAGTTAGAACTGGGATGGCTTGTTGACAACTATCACACATTACATTAATTAAAACATTAACAGTATCAGTACATCCACCATTTAAATCGGTAACAACCAATTGGAAATCTGTTGTTACTTGAGGTAAAGCAAAAGGATTTTGTGCAGATGTGCTACTCATGTTTGCATTTCCAGGAGTAGTAAACCACTCAAAAGTATAGTTGTTTGGATCTGGAATTGTAGGACAAGTTCTAAATCTTGTAACAGGTCTATTTGTTGTAGGACTGTTAAATGCTTGTGTAGTCGCATTACAAGCATTTTGAGAATCACTATAGTAAAAAGATGATGAGTTGAATGTTGTAGTAGTCCATGGAGTAATAGAATTATTTGTATAAGATGTTGCTAAATTATCATAACAAATCTCAACAACTAAATTTGAAATCCCATCCCATTCATATGCAGTAGTCAATGTCATCATATTCCAACCAACATTTATTGTGACGTTCTGTGGATTGAATACCTGAGTTAAACCTGTTTCCCAAGTAGTTGAAAGAGCAGTGATTCCTGTACACCCCATTCTAATGGTATAGCCATTATAAGTTGATGTTCCATTTATTTGAGTAACCTCCCAGCCTATCTGAGTAATTTTACCTCCTACAAACCCCATTGCTTGGAGTTCTGCAGCAGTATATAGAAATTGGTGCTTAGCATTTCTATACCAATTTCCAAATGGTGCTGGCCAAGATGTTGTAGTATTAGAGCCTGTTTGAGTTCCTAAAGTTTGTGTAGCAGCAGGTGCCGAACAAGCTGTATTAGGGCTTGGTCCACAAGTTGCAGGAACACCACCTCCTAAATCTGATTGAAAAAATATGGTATCTCCACAAATAATATCAGTTTGATTTGTTGTTACTGTTACATCTGGTGAATAAGCTGCGGCTACATTTATATCAAGGGTTCCATATCTTATGCATCCAGCCTGACTTGTTATTTGAACATCATATTGAATCGGACCAGGAGTTGTTGGTGTAACAGTAGGGTTTGAAATAGTTGTACTATTCAAAAATGTAGCAGGAGTCCAACTGTAAGCATAATTTCCAGGAATATTTGGAGTAGCTTCTAATTGAATGTCGCTATTCAAACATGAAGTAGTAGAACTTTGAGTCAATGAAAAAGTAAAATCAGGAACCACGTTTACAGTTACTGTATCTCTGTTTACACAACTTCCTGTTAAATCAGAAACTACTTCGTAAGTAGTGGTTACATTTGGACTAGCAATCGGATTTTCACATGGATTACAAGAAAAATTTGTTCCTACTTGTATAGGATCTCCTGAAAGAACAGTCCAGTTGAAAACATTTCCGTTGGCTACATTTAATTGTGCATCATCACCCAAACAAATGGTTTGATCGGGACCTGCATTTGTAGAACCCAAAACGTTCATGGTGTAAACTAATGTTTGAGACCCAGTAACAGGACATGCATTGTCATTTACATTTACCACAAAAATATTGTTACTATTAGCACTACCGACAGGTGGCACCCAAGATACAGTCATAGTGATGATATTAGCATTAGGTGTGTTAGGATAAGAATAAGTAACTACAGAACCTGGTAAAGTTGTCGCAATATTAGAATTAATAAAAAGTGAATCTCCAATATCTGGATCAGAAAAAGACATATTGAATGAAAAAGGAACACCTTCACACATTTCTAAAGTAGTGGGTCCAGTTTGGGTTACAGCACCTACGATATTGTCTATGACTCCACTTGTAGCACAATCCACAATTTGATTAGTACATGCAAGAACTTCTATAGAGAAATCTTGAACAATAGTTCCTACTAAGTTTCCATTAGCGTCAAATTCGCTTACCAAAACAGCTATTGAAAATTTACCTGTTATACCAGCTATTCCAGTAATTTGTCCAGTAACAGGATCTAATGCCATTCCAGGGTATGGATTTGCTCCAGAGTATCCTGCTTGGTATGGAACTTGAGCAACCGCACTTGTTGCTGGTGGTACTAAAGTATATGTAAGTGTATGTCCATCTACTTCTGTAATACCAAGACCGATACAATATGTTTGACCTACACAAATGTAAGGAATTGCTTGTTGTTGAAATGTTGGAGAATTATTACAAGGTGCAGTTTGACTATACAATGAAGCAGAAACATAAAAATTACTTCCTGTACCTACTAAATTAGTAGAAGCATCTCTACAACATATTCCATAAGCAAAATGCCAACCGTCACACTCGCCTGGTAAAGTAACTACACCAGTATATGTCCAAACTTGATTTCCAGGAATACCCCCTTGACAAGGCACAACACTTCCACAAACTTGAGAAATATCAGGAGCAGGTTGACCGTCATTTGTAACTTGCAATATTGGATTAGGTAGTCCACAATCATTGGTAACAGTAATATTCAACGTGCCTCCTGGTGTAATAAAACCCGTACAAATATCTTCGTAAGTAGTTAATGTTACTAAAAATTGATTGGGGCCAATACATTCGTATGAAATATTTCCTCCTGGAATATGAGCTCCATATACCATTGACATTGAAAACAATGTTGAAAACAATAAAATTAAATTTTTCATGTATTTTATTTTTCTGTGTATTTTTATTAAATATGGCTACAACAAATTTAGATAAACTTTCTAAAAATAAGTAGTTAAAGTTATTTTTTCTTTAACAAAATTATATTAATTGTTGTTTTCTTACAATCTTTGACGAACGAATTAACACAAGGTTGCCTTAACATTAAAAAAAATGGAAAATTATATTATTAGTTTAGATCAAGGAACTACGAGTTCTAGAAGTATTATTTTTGACTCAAACTCAAATATTATTAGCATTCATCAAAAAGAATTTAAACAAATTTTTCCTAAAAGTGGATGGGTTGAACATGATCCATTGGAAATTCTTAATTCTCAAAAAAGGACATTAAATTCGGTTTTAAAAGATTTTAGTTTTGATAAAAAAAGTATCAAAACAATTGGTATAACGAACCAAAGAGAAACTATTGTTGCTTGGAACAAAAATAATGGACTGCCCTATTATAATGCTATAGTATGGCAAGACACAAGGACTAGTGACTTTTGCAAAAATTTAATTGATAAAAACTTATCAAAGACTATTTTAGATAAAACTGGTCTTGTATTGGACTCCTACTTTTCTGCAAGCAAAATGAATTGGATTCTAGAAAATTGTCCCAAAGCAAAAGAAGATGTTGAAAAAGGAGAATTACTTTTTGGAACCATCGACTCTTGGCTAATATGGAATCTTACCGACAGAAAATCTTTTGTTACGGATGTTTCAAACGCATCAAGAACGCTTCTATTTAATATCGACACTTTGGAATGGGACGATGAATTATTGGAGATTTTTGGAATCAACAAAAACTGTTTACCAGAAGTAAAAGCTTCTTCTGATTATTTTGGAGAAGTAAATATTGAAAACCACATCATTCCAATCAATGGAGTAGCGGGAGATCAACAAGCAGCTTTATTTGGACAATGTTGTTTTGAAAAAGGAATGGCTAAAAACACATACGGAACGGGTTGTTTTATGTTGATGAATACAGGAAATGAAAGAATTGAAAGCCACAATGGTTTGCTAAGTACCATTGCTTGGAAAATTGGAAATCAAGTTACTTACGCATTGGAAGGAAGTGTTTTTGTGGCAGGTTCTGCTATACAATGGTTGAGAGATGGATTGCAAATTATTGAAAATGCGACTGCATCCGAAAAATTAGCTAAGGAAGCAAATCCCAATAATGAAGTATATGTAGTTCCTGCTTTTGTAGGTTTGGGCGCGCCTTATTGGGATATGAATGCTAGAGGTGGAATTTTAGGACTCACAAGAGATACAGGTATTGCTGAAATAACTAAGGCTACATTGGATTCACTGGCTTACCAAACCAAAGATGTTTTGAATGCAATGATGAAAGATTCTAAAATCGATTTGAAAATATTGAGAGTTGACGGTGGTGCTTCAGCGAATAATTATTTGATGCAATTTCAATCTGATATGCTTCAAATTCAAATTGACAGACCAATTTGTAAAGAATCCACAGCTCTTGGAGTTGCTTTTTTAGCAGGAATTGGAGCAGGAATATGGAAAAAAGAGGAACTTCATAACATTCGAAAAGTTGAAAAAGTTTTTGAACCCAATTTAGATGAAAAAACCTCAGAAATAAAATATCAAAAATGGGAAAAAGCTGTCGAAGTGATTAGATCTTGGACGAATTAGGGTTTCAACATAAAACAAATTTCAATAATTATTAATTCTAAGAATTATATTACTTTTGTTGTAATACCTTTTTAAGAAATTAAAAAACTGATACCAAAAGATGAAAGTTTATTTAGATAATGCAGCAACAACTCCAATGGCCCCCGAAGTTTGGGAAGCGATGGAGCCTTTTATGAAAGAACATTTTGGCAATCCTTCTTCCTCACATGCCTTTGGTAGAAAAACTAAAAATGCCATTGAAATGTCTCGTAGAAAAGTCGCTAGCCTTATCAATGCTGAACCTGGTGAAATCATTTTTACTTCTGGAGGTACGGAAGCTGATAATATGGCTTTGTGGTGTAGTGTGAGAGATCATGGTGTGAAAAGAATCATAACTTCAACTATTGAACATCATGCTGTTGGTCATACTGCTGAAAGTATTGCAGAAAAAGAAGGTATAGAAATCGTTTATGTACATTTAGATGAAAGAGGCTCAGTCAATATAGAACACCTTGAATCTTTATTAAAAGACGATGTCAAAACATTGGTTTCATTAATGCACGCCAACAATGAAATTGGAAATTTATTACCGCTAGAAAAAGTAAATGCTCTTTGTAAAAAATACAATGCACTATTTCATTCGGATACGGTTCAGACCATGGGGCATTATCATTTTGACCTCAAAAAAATAGATATTGACTTTATAACTTGTGCAGCTCATAAATTTCATGGACCAAAAGGTGTAGGATTTTTGTACATCAACAAAAAACTAAAAATGAGTCAATTGATTCATGGAGGTGCTCAAGAAAGAGGACATCGAGGCGGGACTGAAAATTTATATGGAATTATTGGTTTAGCCAAAGCGATGGAATTAGCATACACCGATCTTGAAGAACATCAGACTCATGTGCAAAACATCAAAAACTACATGAAAAGTCGTTTGATTGAAATTGAACCTAAAATAAAGTTCAATGGAGAGCAAGATGCAGATAAAAGTCTTTATACTGTTTTGAATGTTTGTTTTCCACTTTCCGAAAGTAATGCTATGATGCTTTTCAGTCTGGATATCAACGGAGTTGCCGCTTCTGGAGGTAGCGCTTGTTCATCTGGAAGCAACAAAGGGTCACATGTTTTGGCTTCATTAGAAGGGTCTGAATACTGCAATGCGATACGTTTTTCGTTTAGCAGATACACAACAAAGGAAGAAATTGATTTTGCTATTGAACAAATTAAAAATTGCACCAAAATTTTGGAAGTTGCGGAAAACTAATCTTCGATTTCTAATTCCTTCATACATTCTGCAATTCTTAACTTTACGAAAGCATGATAAGAAATAACATCTGTGTATCTTTCGTCAATTTTTAAATAAAGTGAAGCCGCTTCTTCAAAATTCTTATTGATATAAAACTCATTGGCTCTTTCGAGCAATAAATCTGCGTTGAACTTTTTGATTTTTTCGTCCAATTCGGATTGAAGTAAAGCGTCTAGTTCAACTATTTTCTCTTGAACTTCTTTGTCGGAAGGATTCTTTTTGCTCAATGCAATGTATTGATAAAAGGATTCGTTGTATTTTCCTCTGACATAATTTTCGTAAGCTTTATTTTTAATTAATTCATATTCTCCTTTTTTAGATTGCTGAACTTCAATATAAAAATTAAGATATTTGAGTCTTTGTTCGCACAAAGCACATGAGCTATTCAAGGCAAGGGCTGATTCGAAATAATTTTTTGATTTGGTGTATTTGCCAGCAAGAAAAAATTCATTTCCCATATTTAAAGACTCTTCAAAAAGTTTTAAATCATACTCAATTTGCATAAACAATCTCTCAGAAGCTTCCAATGCCATTTTATCGTTATGAAATTCATCAGCTATGGAAAGATATTCGTAATAAGCTTCAATTTTTCTGTCTTCCTCTTCCAAACTCATTGCCTCTTCAAACCTTTCTTTGTAGCGCTGCCTTTTCTGATTCGCTTGTATCACCATTAATTGCCCTTGAATGGTTTTGGAGGTATTAATAATATGCGTAATTTTATTTCTAGGATATGGCAAAGACGGATACATTAAACTTGCATCATCGAAAGTTTTCATGGCATAAACTTCTTTGTTTTCAGAAAGCAAACTGTCTGCTTTTTGAATTAACTTTACATACACTACATCTTTATGAAGATAAGATTCCAAAGAATCTACAATGGCAATTTTCTTTTTGATGCTTTGAGTTGTAATATAAGTGCAACTATCATTTTGGATACACTTTTTTTCAGCCAATCCATAAAAATATCTTGATTGCACCCAATTTTCAATTTTTAACAAAGAATCCGCTTTTCCAATCAGATACTTCTCTTCATTGAGTTGAGAAATCACTGAAAAAGAGGATAGTAATAGAAATGTTATGTAAAAATATTTTATCAATTTAATTTCAATTTTGAAGCGTCATCTACTAAAATAATGCCATTATCAAGCATCCATTGAATTGCAAATTTAAGTTTATCTCGCTTATATTGACTTGATAATTTATTCACATGTTCATTAATCGAAGTGTTTTCTATGGTTTTGATTTGACTTTTAATATCATTTACCATTTGCTTTAAAAGTTGGGAATCAATAGGTTTATTCCTTTCTTTTTCGATGCAATAATCACAAACGCCACAATCTTCTTTTGAAATTTCACCAAAATACTTCAACAACATTCTAGACCTACACAAATGCTCTGAAAAAGCGTAATGAATCATGCTATTTGTATTCGAAATGGCTGTTTCTTTTAACTTTGTGTAAAACTCTTTAGGAATGGTAAGTAATCTCATATCAATTCTTGGTTGCAAAAAGTAATTGCTACCTCTCCTTCTGCCCTTTCATATTCTATTACTTCCAGTTTGTGTAATTCGTTCAATATTTTCAAAACATCTTTATAAGACATTTTTAATTTCTTAGCGACTTCGTGCTCTAAAATTTTTACGGGAGCGTCAAACATTCCACCATAATTTCTGAGTAAAAACTTAATCACAACATCGTATTTGGGATATCTTACTTGAACGTCATATAAATCCCTTTGATTCATTAATATAAATACCGTAGATTTTATCCTTCCATTTTCTGTCAACTGCCAATAGCCTGCTCTTTCTATAAATTTTGCTGAATTAACAATTTCTTTTAAAGTGAAATCACTTTTTGAGCGAAGTTTGTCCCAATCAATCCTAAAAGTTTCTAATTCTCCCGAACCAATCGCCAATCTAAATTCATTACAAATCAATCCATAAACCCTTTTGATGACATCAATTGGAGGAAAACGTTGTTCGGTTCTTTTAATCAAATTATCCCTATCCGCTTCATTGATGAGCAAAACTGCAAAAGATTTTTTACCATCCCTACCTCCTCTGCCCGCTTCTTGAAAATAAGCTTCTAAAGATTCAGGTAAGTCCACGTTGATTACAAATCTCACGTCTGGTTTGTCTATACCCATTCCAAAAGCATTGGTGGTACAAATCACTTTGAAATCTCCTTTCATCCACAAATGTTGTTTTTTCTCTCTAACATCCATTTCTAACCCAGCGTGATAATAATCCGATGTGATACCGTTGTTTTTCAAAATATTTGCAAACTCTACCGTTTTATTTCTACTTCGCACATAAATAATTCCAGAACCTTTTTGCTTCTTAATAATAGAAAGCATCAAATCTATTTTCCTTTCATCATTGTAAACAAAGTACCTTAAATTTTCTCTGTAGAAACTCTTTTTGATGACCAATTCTTTTGGAAAACCTAATTTTTGCTGAATATCTTGAACCACTTTCGGAGTGGCTGTAGCAGTGAGCGCCAAAACAGGAATATTGGGTAATAATTTTCTAAACTCAATAATTTCGATGTAGGAAGGTCTAAAATCATACCCCCATTGACTGATGCAATGCGCCTCATCAATTGCGATGAGATTGACATTCATTTTTTTTAATCTTTCTTGAAAAAGAGGTGTTTTTAATCTTTCTGGAGAAACATACATAAATTTAAAATCTCCGTAAGCAGCATTATCCAAAGCAATGTCAATTTGGCGTTTGGACAATCCAGAATGTATAGCCAAAGCTTTGATACCTCTTGATTTCAAATTCTCAACCTGATCTTTCATCAAGGCAATAAGTGGTGTAACTACGATACAAATACCTTCAAGACAAAGTGCAGGAACTTGAAAACAAATAGATTTTCCTCCACCCGTAGGTAACAATGCCAAAGTATCGTTTCCCTCTAACACAGAAGTAACAATTTCGAGTTGTGAAGACCTAAAAGAATCAAAGCCCCAATACTGTTTTAATATTTTTTTTGGTTCAAATAGCATCGAAGCTCTAAATTAATATTATTTTTGCACAATAGATTTATTTGTGACCTCAAAATAAGTTATAATATTTTTAAATGTCGCATTAAATAAAATCAAAAATCTCAACATTAAAATGAATACAGAAACATTGAACATCATAGTCAACAAAACAAGCAATAGTAAATTAGCTTCAATCAACTGGGATGATTTGCCATTTGGTAGAATATTTTCGGACCATATGTTTGTAATGGACTATAAAGATGGAAAATGGGAAAACGCAGAAATTAAAGAATTTAGTGACTTGAAAATGTCTCCCGCAACCTCAATACTTCACTATGGACAAACTTTCTTTGAAGGAATGAAAGCGTCAAAAACAGAGGATGGAGAAATTCTTATGTTTAGACCAGAAGAAAACGCAAAAAGATTCAACATTTCTGCCGAACGTATGTGTATGCCTGAAGTTCCAGTTCCAATGTTTATGGAAGCCCTAAAATCTTTGTTGGACATTGATAGAAATTGGGTACCACAAAAAAGTGGTTATTCACTATACATAAGACCTTTTATGATTGCAATGGATCCTTATGTTGGAATTAGACCATCTGACACTTATAAATTCATCATTTTTACTTGCCCAGTTGGTGCTTATTATTCTGAACCTGTAAAAGTTAAAATTGAAACACACTTCAGTAGAGCCGTAGAAGGAGGTACTGGTTATGCCAAAGCTGGTGGAAATTATGCTGGTTCTCTTTATCCTGCAATGAAAGGACAAGAAGAAGGATTCAGACAATTAATTTGGACAGATGCTAAAGAACATAAATACATAGAAGAATCTGGAACAATGAACGTTCTTTTTGTAATCGATGGGAAAATCATTACACCACAATCTAGTGATACTATTCTTGCGGGAATAACAAGAAGAAGTGTAGTTGACATTGCTATAGAATGGGGATATACCGTAGAAGAAAGAAGAGTTTCTGTAGAAGAAATTGTCAATGCTATGAAAGAAGGCAGAATGACCGAAGCTTTTGGTGCAGGTACAGCCGCTACGATTGCTCAAATTAGTGCTATTCATCACGAAGGAATAACGTATGATTTGCCTGCTGTGGAAGGTAGAGATTTTTCTAATAAAGTATTAGATTACTTAGAACAATACAAAAGCGGAAAGGTAGAAGATAAATTTAACTGGATTGTTAGATTGTAGTTTTTTTTATGCTAGATACAAAGTTAAAGTTTTAAAAGCTTGAAGTTTGTGAATCTTAATAAATTTGACAAAACACATTATACTAAATGGTTTTTTGTCAAAAAAACATTGTACAATTTGAAACAATATTGGATATAGTACATTGTAAGTTATATAAAAAACTACTAACCGCTAATAGCTAATCACTAAACACTACTTTTTTTTATGCTAACAAATTTTAACAACTAACTAACAAATCCTTTTTAGTTTTGTTATACTTTTGTGGCGTGAAAATTTTCATTATAATCATATCAATACTAATAAGTTCTATTTCATTCGGTCAAACTGAGAGAAATACAAATGTTATTGAAGTTGAAAAAACGGATAAAATTTGTGAATCAGGTTTGGACATTGATTCGTGCGCATACATTCCACTATACAAAGCACTTTATAAATGGTTAGGAACACCCTATAAGTATGCTGGAAATAGCAAAAAAGGAATAGATTGTAGTGGTTTTACAAAAGCAGTTTTGAGAGATTCTTATGCTTTAGAACTATCGGGAGGATCGAGAGATATTTACAAAAGATGTATTCCTGTAGATCAAAAAAATTTGAAAGAAGGTGATTTAGTATTTTTCAAAATAAACAAATCAAATATTTCTCACGTAGGCGTTTATTTACAAAACGGATATTTTGCTCACGCTTCTGTCACAAGAGGCGTAATGATCAATCATTTATCTGAAGATTATTACAAAAAATACTTTTATTCTGGTGGCAGATTAAGTTTTTCTTAGACTAGTCTGGTTTATTAAATTTTACTTGAGCAATTATTTATTGACAATCCTTTTTTATATTGTTGAAAACTATTCAAATTAAAATATGTTTTAAACGCAATAGAACAATCAATAAAATTTATATTTGTGGGCTAAATTAAAGAGGATAAGAGATGAATTTTATAGTATCGAGTAATAGTTTATTGAAAGCACTACAAGCGGTTGGCGGTGTTTTGAACACTTCAAACACATTACCTATTTTGGATAATTTTCTTTTCAATATAGGAAAGAACAGTTTATCTATTGCAGCTTCTGACTTGGAGTCAACTATGACTACCCAAATAGAAGTACAATCTAAAGATGAAGGTAGTGTTGCTGTTCCTGCAAAATTATTGTTAGATATTCTAAAAGCTTTACCAGATCACCCACTTACTTTTTCTATAAACGATTCTTTAGGAATTGAGATTTCTTCTGATTATGGAAAATATTCTTTAAGTGGTTTCAACGCTGATGAATTTCCGAAAATTCCAGTAATTGAAAAATCATCGAAAGTTTCATTTAGTGCCAAAACACTTCATCACGCCATCAATAAATCTTTATTTGCTTCTGGAAATGACGAATTAAGACCAGTAATGAGTGGAATGTTTTGCCAAATGGATAGTTCTGGAGTTACTTTCGTAGCAACTGATGCACACAAATTAGTCAGATACAAAAGAACTGATGCTTCAAGTGCTGATGTTGCAAGTTTTATCATTCCCAAAAAACCTTTAAACCTTTTAAAAGGTTTACTTGGAGGAATAGAAGAAGATGTGATTGTAGAATACAATGACACGAATGTTAAATTCAATTTTGGTACATTTACACTTATCAGTAGATTGATTGATGGTAAATATCCAAATTACGAAGCGGTAATACCTTCTGACAATCCAAACAGAATGACTATTTCAAGAGCACAATTTGCTAGTTCATTGAAAAGGGTTTCAATTTTCGCCAACAAAACTACACATCAAGTAAGATTAAAAATCACTGGAAGTCAGTTGATTATTAGTGCAGAAGATTTAGATTTCTCAAACGCAGCTAAAGAAGAGTTGACTTGTGCTTACGAAGGTGAAGACATTGAAATAGGATTCAACTCTAGATTTTTGCTAGAAATGGTGAACAATGTAGATACAGAATCTCTCGTTTTAGAATTAAGCGCTCCAAACAGAGCAGGAATTTTATTACCTGAAGGAGGAGAAGACGAAGGAGAAGATATCTTAATGTTGGTAATGCCAGTTATGTTGAGTAACTAACATTTTTACTCTTTCACAAATTTGGCGTATTTTATAGTTTCGTTGGTTTGGACTTTTATTACGTAAAAACCTAAATTCAATTCGGATACTTCTATGTTATTTCCGTCAGTATTCCCTTTCATAATAAGACTACCTTTCATATTGTAGATTTCAAAATTGATAGTCGAGTTACCTATGTTATTTATGTTTATATAATCATTTATTGGATTTGGAAATATTTCAAGTTCGTTTGTATTATGTGCTTGGATTCCAATCAAGTTTGCAGGTTCTATTTGCAATTCAACTACTGTAGTTCCATCACTCCACTCTCCCATATATCTCTGCTCTGGAGTGTCGCCAAAAGCATATTCACAATCAGAGTTATAGAACGTACAATTTAACAATGCATCAGCCAACTTCCAATAACAATAATAATCTACTCCATCCGTTTTACTAGCTAGATAACCTCCTGTGATTACTGCGCTTGTTGTTCCGCCATCATAAGATAAATTGGTGGATAAAGGCTCGTTGTGAGAGGCTTCTAAAATGGGAAACCCATTATTGTCTAAAAAGTGAGTAACAAAATTTTTTCTACTAGTTGGAATATTTGTACTATCCATAATTTCTCTGCCAAAAACATCACCTACTATAATGTCATCATCTCCAACTACAATCAACGCATTATAATCTGTATCCATATTTGCATAACTGTTTAATCTTCCTGAATTCAAACCACCAGTTCCTGGTTGGCAAAGCATAAAACATTTTGGCTTTGGAATTCCATAAAAAGCATACTCTGTGACCATATTTGAGGTAATTACACCACCATAAGAATGACCAATTATTGCATAATTTTGCATTCTAGGTTTTACTCTATTAGGATTCGTTTGCAATTCCAACAAAGCATCCTGAAGTCCAATAATTGCATTGGGAGTATAAGTACTTGGCAAAGAAGCATCAGACAATTGATATTTTGGAAATATTACAATATTACCTTTTCTTACCAAATGTTCTATCCATTGACCATAAGGCCCGGGATTAAAAACGCCATAACCGTGATTAAATAGAATTAAATTTGCGGAGTCAGGTTGGGGATTGCTAGGTTCAAACAACCAATAACCTTCTGGACTCAACCAACTAGTGAAATCAGAAAAAATAACATCATCATGAAGATAATCACTTCCCCCCGGACCACTTGTTGGCTGACTCGGAGGTGATTGCGCAAATAACAAGGTAACCTGACTAAAAAAAGCAAATAGAAATACTCTTATTAACATCTTTGATATTTTTTAGAAAAATGGGTTTGTACTCTTTTCAATTCCAATAGTCGTTTCAGGTCCATGTCCGGTATATACTATATAATCTTCTGGCAAAGTGAATAACTCTTCTTTAATCTTTGTAATCAATAAATCATGATTACCACCAGGCAAATCAGTTCTTCCAATTGAACCTGCAAAAAGACAATCTCCATTAATAACAATTCCTTCCTTTTGATTTACAAAAACCACATGACCAGGTGCGTGACCGGGAACAAATCTTACTTCTATTTCTGTATTTCCAAAAGACAAAACTTCTCCATGATTAAAATAAAAACTTGGTGCAGGTGATTTAAAAACATTGGGAATACTATACAACTGCGCTGTTCTTTCCAAAGCATCTAAAGTTATTTCATCTTCAGGATGAATTCCTAATGGAATATTATACAAATCAATGATGGATTTGTTGCCAAAAACGTGATCTAAGTGACTGTGCGTGCTAATTAACTTAACAGGTTTTAAATTCATTTCTGAAATCCAATCTTTAATCATTCCTAATTCTTCAGGAAAATAATTACCTGCATCCACTATTACACACTCTTTAGATTCATCATACAATACATAAGTATTTTCCTAAATGGATTAAAAGTAAATTTTTGACAGTCATTTTAAACAATTTTATAAATACAAAGATACAATTATCATTTCTAAATCACTTAAGAACATTAATAAATGATTAAATTTTTAAACTATTTACTTGTTTTAAGTATTTTTATAAAGTTCTAATTTTCAAGTTATTTTATTAAAAAATTTATTATATTTGCTTTATTAAGGCAACTTTAATGTAAAACATTCGTCAATCAAAAATATAAAATATTAAAATGAATAAAACTTTAATTACTCTATTTACACTTTTTGCATTCATTTTATTTAATAAAAGTGCTTTATCACAAACTTCGTCTGAAAATCACTTTGTACAATTCATTTTCACCAACTTTGATACAGCAGAAAAAAGGTTAGAAATTGATAGTTTTGTTCGTAGCAAGCCTGGCGTAATTCTGGAGCGTTCTGATTTTAACTCCAAAAAGTTTTTTTTAATATATGACCCGAATATTGTTACACAGAATGACATAGAAAATTGGATGAACACTTTAGGTATGACATACAAATGTGTAAGGTATGGCATTCATGGAATTGATAAAGTTTTGGACTTAAAAACGGATTGTGACCAATGAGAAAGCTATTATTTATATTATTTTGTTTCAATTTACTATCAGCATTTGGACAATTTGGAGATTGCGCCACAACAGTTGATGCTTGCTCAAACCCATCATTTATGGTTACTCCTTCCGGGAGTGGAAACATTGAAGATTTCACAGTAAATTCTACAGTATCTAATCCTCAAACAAATCCAAATGCAGTTCCTGGAAATGCAGGATGTTTACTATCCGGAGAATTAAACTCTACATGGCTATTAATCACTGTTAGTTCACCTGGAACTTTAGAATTTAGTATGGGAACAGCTGGAGCGTTCAATTGCAACGACTGGATTATGTGGCCTTATGATGCGAATACATGTGGTAATATTCAAAACAATACACTTCCACCAGTAGCTTGTAATTGGAACGGAGCATGCACTGGAATTACAGGCATGGCTAACCCCGGGAATTTACCTGCTGGAGCAGATCAATCGGATTTTGAAAATGGCATCAACGTTAATGCTGGTGATCAATATATCATTTGCTTTTCCAATTATAGTAGTGCAAATACTAACGTACCTTTAGATTTTTACGGAACTGCAGGTGTTACTTGCGGAAGTGTTACCAACCCTACGATATGTGAAGGCGAAACTGCAATGATTGTTGCTTTGGATGGTGTAAGTTATAATTGGGACACTTCTATACCTGGATTTATAAATACTAATGCAGCTGGAGATACAGCATACGTAAACCCAACAGTAACGACTATATACGATGTAAATATTACTTTGGGCAATGGTACAATTCAAAGTGAAATATCTGTTGTTACTGTGCACCCAGCAATTATACCTTCTGTAGTTACTACAACTGAGACATGTATTGGAGACAATAATGGTTCACTAGTGTTTTCTGCAACAAATGGTGTTGCACCTATCACATATACCCTATCTGGAGCAAGTACTGGTTCAAATACAAATGGAACTTTCAATAATTTACCAAGCGGCAACTATACTATAGATATCGAAGATGATAATGGGTGTTCAGCTCAACTTTCAGTAACTTTAAATCCAGGACCTTTATGCTGTGGTATGACACTTTCTACTTCAACCGTTAATAACGATTGTTTTGGGGATTGTGATGGAACGGCAACTTTAGACACAACAGGAACAACTGGACCAGCACCTATTCAATGGTTTGATGGTAATGGCAATCCAATTGCTGGCGCTACAACATTAAACATAAATAACCTTTGTGCAGGTAATTACTCTGTTCAAGTAACAGATCCCGCATGTACACTTACCGAAAACATAACAATTACAGCACCTAATCAAATAACATTATCATTTGTTACCACTACAGAAACTTGTATTGGTCAAAATGATGGCGCTTTGGTATTTACTGCCCAAAATACAGTTGCTCCTGTCACATTCAACCTGTCTGGTGCAAGCACATCTTCTAATACAAATGGTACTTTCAATAATTTGCCAAGTGGAAATTACACTCTAGATATTGTAGATGGAAATGGATGTATTGCCCAAATAAATGCCACTTTGAATCCTGGACCTGTATGTTGTAATATGACATTAAGCACTACTCAAACAAATAATTTATGTTTTGGTGAATGTAGTGGTGTTGCAACAGTTGACACAGTAGGAACTTCTGGCCCAGCACCAATTCAGTGGTTCAATAATGGTGCGCCAATACCTGGTGCAACAAGTGCTACTGTAAATAACCTTTGTGCTGGCACCTATACAGTTCAAGTTTCAGATCCTTCATGCACACTTTCACAAACAGTAACGATAACAGAACCAACTGCTTTCAATATAACAATTGATGAAACAAACTTAAGTTGTTTTCAAAATAACTCAGGAATTATTACTATTAATGCAAATGGTGGTGCTCTGCCATATCAATACAGTATTGACAATGGAATACAGTATAACGTATCAAATGTTTTTTCTAATTTAAGTGCAGCAACATACAACATTCTAGTGATGGACAATAATAATTGTTCTCAAAACGCAACTGTTACGCTGACTCAACCCAATGAGTTAATAGCTAACTTTAATACTATAGATAATTCTTGCAACCAAAATAATACCCCTTGTAATGGAGGAATTAACTTAAATATTTTAGGCGGAGTTGAACCTTATTCATATTCTTGGAACAACAGCCTTCCACCTTTTCAAAATCAAGTGAATCTTTGTGCAGGCTTTTATGATGTATCAATTACTGACGGAAATAACTGCGCTGTTACATTAAGTAATATTGAAGTAACTGAACCAGGTGAACTGACCATAAACAATATCGTTCAAACAAATCCTCTGTGTATTTCAGATTGTAATGGGAGTATATCTATTGACGCTTCAAACGCAGTCAATTATAGTATAAACAATGGAAATACATTTCAAAACAATCCAATTTTTACAGACCTATGCTCTGGAAATTATCAAATAGTAGTTACAGATGCTAACAGCTGCGAAGTTACTTCAAATGTTTCTCTAATTAATCCAGAGGCCGTAATTGCAAGTTTTAATTTTGGACCTCAACCAGCAACAACACAGAATCCAGAAATATTTTTTGAAAATACTTCTTTAAACGATGACAATGTATTTTGGTTTACTGTCATCAATGAGGATACTAATTATTTTTATCAAAGCGACCCAACCATTAGATTTCCAGAAGATGGACCAAACAATTATAATGTATGTATTGTTGCCTCAAATGCAAACAACTGTATTGATACGGCTTGCAACATAGTAATCATAGACGATGTTTTCTTTGTATTTGTTCCAAATGCATTCACGCCAAATAATGATGGCGACAACGATGTTTTCTTTCCTGTTATCAATCATTTTTTAGAAGATTCTTTTGAATTTTTAATCTTCAACAGATGGGGCACTTTAGTTTTTGAATCTGAAAGTCCATATACTGGATGGGATGGAAATCATCTTAGCACACCTGTTCAAGAAGGAGTTTACATTTGGAAACTCAATGCGAAAAACAAAACTGATGGATTGATTAATACTTTTACAGGTCATGTAACCTTGTTAAGATAAATTTAAGTCTATTTGTATGATTTTTTGTAATTTTGAATTCAAATAAAAAAAATTGCCCTATGTCATTCAATAAATTGCTTACAATTTATTTTTCATTTAGTTTTTTATGGATTAATGCACAATATGGTGATTGTACAAACAACATTGAAGCCTGTAATAATCCTTCGTTTACTATTACTCCTTCAGGATTTGGAAACGTTGAAGAATTTACTGACGGATTTCAACACAACATCTCAAATCCACAAGTAAATCCAAATAATCAACCTGGGAATTTAGGTTGTCTCCTGGACGGAGAGTTGAATTCTACTTGGCTCATGGTTACAATAACATCAGACGGTGTTTTAGAATTTAGCCTTGGAGCAAATCAAGGGCTGTTTGGGAATTGTTACGATTGGATTATGTGGCCTTATGATGCGAACACATGTGCTGCAATTCAAAATAATACTTTACCACCTGTAGCTTGTAACTGGAATGGGAATTGTAACGGATTAACAGGAATGTCAGCTCCAGCCAATTTCCCTGCTGGTGCAGACCAATCCAATTTTGAAAACCCCATCAACGTTAATTCTGGAGATCAATTTATTATTTGTTTCTCTAATTATAGTAGCGCAACTACAAACGTACCCTTGTCATTTTTTGGAACCGCTTCCGTAAACTGCGGAGGTGTAACAAGCCCAACGATTTGCTACGGAGAAACAGCTACAATTGAAGCTTTTAATGGAACTGCATACAATTGGGACACTTCAACACCAGGATTTATTAACACCAATGCAGCAGGAGACAATGCTTTTGTAAACCCAACAGTAACTACTGATTATACTGTTCAAATTACTAGTGGGAATGGGACTATACAAAATGTTACAACAACAGTTACTGTGCTTCCTCAAATAGTACCTACTGTTAGTGCAACCTTAGAAACATGTATTGGTGATGGAAACGGTATTTTATCTTTTTCTGCTCCTAATGCGAATGCACCAGTAACTTACTCTTTGACAGGAGCTAGTACAGGAAACAATACCAACGGAACTTTTAATAACTTACCAAGTGGAAATTATACCATCAATATTACAGATGCAAATGGGTGCACTGCTACATTGAACACAACACTTGATCCAGGTCCTGTTTGCTGTGGAATGACACTGACAACCACAACAACTAACAATGATTGTTTTGGAGATTGTAATGGTACAGCAACACTTGATACCGCTGGAACAACTGGTCCTGCAACAATTCAATGGTTTGACACAAATGGAACACCAATAAATGGCGCAACTGGTCTTTCTATCTATAATTTGTGTGCTGGAAATTACTCAGTTCAAGTGACTGATCCTGTATGTACTTTAACAGAAACAGCAATTGTTACAGAACCTTCCGAATTAATTATTACTGACAATTCTACCAATTTAAATTGTTTTCAAGACAACTCTGGAAGTATTATTATTTCGGCAAATGGTGGTACACCTAACTATCAATATAGTATTAACAGCGGGAGCAACTTTCAACAATCAGGTAATTTTGATGATCTTCCAGCTGCAAACTACTCAATTGTAGTAAACGATGCAAATAATTGTTCCAAAACTCAAACCATTACATTAACAGAACCAGCAGAATTAAACCCAACATTCAGCACTACTGATAATACTTGTAATGTTGCCAACGGACCATGTAATGGAAATATCATCATTACACCTAATGGTGGAACACAACCATACACCTATCAATGGAATAATGGTTTACTACCTTTGCCACAACAAAATAATTTATGTCAAGGAGTTTATAATGTAACTGTTACTGACAATAATAATTGTACATTTAATATTCAAAATATTAATATAACAGAACCAGATGAACTTACAGTTTCGTCACTTAATTTTACCTCACCAATTTGTATTGAAGATTGTGACGGAACTATAGAAATTATATCAAATAATGCAATAAATTACAGTATTGATAATGGTCAAAACTTTCAAAACAATAACTATTTTGAAAACTTATGTACAGGCAATTATCAAATTATAATATCTGATGCTAATAGTTGTATTGCTTCTTCACAAGTAGCACTTGAAAGCCCTGGTGCAGTGATTGCCAATTTTGATTTTGGACCTCAACCTACTACAATTCAAGAATCTGAAATTACTTTCGAAAGCACTTCTATAAATGCTGATGAGGAATTGTGGTACACTTTTATCAATGAAGATACGCTTATTTTTTCAAATATCAATCCAATAGTAAGATATCCCGAAGATTATCCAGGAAATTATGAAATGTGCTTAGTCGCCTCAAACATAAATAATTGTATTGATACTATTTGTCAAACTGTTGTTATTGATGATATGTTTTTCTTGTTTGTTCCTAATGCTTTTACTCCCAATGGCGATGGAGAAAATGAAGTTTTTTATCCAATAATTAGCAACTATAAAGAAGGAACATTCGAGTTTCTTATTTTTAACAGATGGGGTAATTTGATTTTTGAATCCTCAGACCCTAGCAAAGGATGGAATGGAACTCATATAAGTTCTCCTGTGAAAAATGATATATATATCTGGAAAATAACGGTAACCAGCAATTCAGATGTGGTAAGCAAAACATTTACAGGGCACGTTACTTTGTTTAGATAACAGAACATATAAGTTGTATATAATATTTCTAAAAGTATTTTTAACAAAATTTACAAATTAGAAATGATATAAAATCTACAAAAACTTAGTTACCTTTATGCTTTAATTAAAGAGCCTAACTAAGAAATGAGCAAAAACACAGAAAAAAAGAAAAAACCATTTTGGAAAAGACTATTAAAATGGACTGGAATTAGTTTTGTGGTAATTTTCATCATTCTACTATTAATCCCAATTCTTTTTAAAGATCAGATAATACAACTTATAAAAGATGAAGCCAATTCATCACTAAATGCTGAGTTAGATTTTGGTGACGCTGATTTAACTTTCATCTCTACCTTTCCTAATTTAACGCTTACTATTAAAGACATTTCATTAAAAGGCAAAGACGATTTTTCGGATATTTACTTAGCCAAAATCAATACTACAACTTTAAAATTAGACTTTTGGAGCGCTCTTTTTGGAGATCAATTCGAAATTCAAGAAGTATATTTAGAAGAACCCATTTTACATATCAAAGTTTTGGAAAATGGAAAGGCAAATTATGATATTGCTATTGCTGATACTACACAAACTGAATCAACTGAACCTACATCTGCTTTCAAACTATCATTGAATTATTATAAAATAAAAGATGGAGATATCACCTATGATGACGCATATTATTTGACTTACATACATTTACCCAAAATGAATCATTCTGGAAATATCAAAATTGATGATGTGATATATACAATAGATACAGAGACAAAATCTGATGGTTTGACATTTGGCTATGACGGCTTTAATTACCTATCTAACAGTGTTGCAGATATCAATTGTGAATTGGAAATTGCAATGCCGGAATCTGAGATGAAATTGACTTTCAAAAAAAATGAAGCCATCATTAATGCTTTGAAACTTCATTTTGATGGTGATATGTTAATGAAAGATGATTTTATGGATTTCAACTTCACTTTTAATACACTCGATCAAACATTCAGTAGCTTACTGAGTATTGTACCTGGCGTTTTCACAGAAGATTTTGGCAGCATCAAAACAGATGGAGACATTGAACTTTCGGGAAGTTTGAATGGGAAATATTCAGAAACAGATATGCCTGGATTTGACTTAACGACCAAAATTTCTAATGCCTATCTTCAATATCCTGATTTGCCTTCAAAACTTGAAAAAATTAATTTAGATTTAAATATTTCTCGAGAAGAAGGTCCAGATTTGAATAATTTACTCGTAGATTTAAAAAAACTTTCATTAGAATTTCTTGAGAATAAAATTGATGCTACCCTATTTCTTTCCAATATTATGAAAGATCCCAACATAAAAAGTAACTTAAAAACGTATGTAAATCTGAGTCAAATAGGCAACGTGATTCCATTGAGCGAAGGAGAATCTTATTCTGGAATAGTAACCTCAGACATCAATTTGAAAGGAAAACTATCAAGTATCGAAAATGAAAAATACGATGAATTTGATGCTAATGGTGAGTTAAAAATTGAAGAGATGAATTATGCTTCTACATCTTTGAATTATCCAGTTTCGATTTCAGAAATGCTTTTCAAATTTTCACCTGAATCACTCAATTTAGTAACATTTGATTCTAAAATAGGAAACAGTGACCTTCATTCTGAGGGTGTTTTATCCAATTATCTTGCATACTTTTTAAAAGATGAAACTTTAGAAGGAGCATTAAAAGTGCATTCAAACTATTTAGATTTGGATCAACTTATGTATGAAGATGCGGAAAATGTTTCAACTACTTCAACAAACGAAACCACAATAACTCAAGACTCAATTCCAGCAGAGGTGTTTCAAATTCCAGAAAACATCAACTTTAGTTTAGCGACAACTATTTCAAAAATGAAATACGACAGTTTGGAATTAAAAAATGTTGTTGGAAACATCCAACTCAAAGAAGGTGTAGCAAGTTTGAAGGAAATCAAAATGGATATATTTGATGGAAACATCAAGTTAAATGGAGATTATAGAGCGCTGAACCCTAAAAGAGCGAAAATTGATTTTGCTTATGACATTAATAATTTAGATTTCAAACAAGCGTTCAATTATTTCAATACAGTTCAAAAATACGCAAGTATTGCACAATATTGCAATGGGAAATTCTCTACAAGTATGACAATTGAAGCAGAATTGGATGAAAACTATAGTCCAATATACGAAAGTATTAGTGGTTTAGGAGATTTTAAATCCAGCCAAGTTAAATTAGATAACATCCCTTTGCTTGAAAAAGCTACACAATTGATTAAAATTAAAGAATTAAAAAACCAAACGCTTCAAAACTTAAATCTTTCTTATGAATTTAAAGAAGGTAAAATTTGGGTGAAAGAAACACCAATAAAACTAGGGAAAATAGATTCAAAACTATCAGGAACGACTTCATTTACTCAAGAACTAGACTATGTTTGGGATGCCATACTTCCTTCAGAAATGTTTGGAAATAATGCCAATGAAATAGCCAATAATTTGCTTTCACTTTTAAATGATAAAACGGGAACTAATGTTTCTGTCCCCAAAAACATTCCAGTGAAATTTAATATCGGAGGAACCATTACAAATCCAACATTAGTTTCTAATTTGAAACAAACAGCGGAAGATACTAAACAAGATTTAATAGATCAAGGCACTCAAATAATTAAAGATAAGTTGAGTGAACAAGCCAAAAAAATATTGGAAGATGCTCAAAAAGAAGCAGACAAATTGATTGCACAAGCTAAAGCACAAGCAGACGCTCTGAGAACAGAATCTGAAAATGCAGCTAAAAAAATTGAAGAAGAAGCAGATAATCTTCAAAAAAAGGCTAAAGAAGAAACTCAAAAACAAGCAGATAAACTCAAAAAAGAAGGTTATGATGCTGCCCAAAAATTAATTGATAATGCCAAAAATCCATTAGAAAAAATTGCCGCTGAAAAAGCCGCTGAAAAATTAAGACAAGAAACAGACAAAAAAGTGGAAACATTATTGAACAACGCAAACAAAACAACTGATGACGCCCATAAATCTTCTTATGACAAAGCAAAAAAAGTGAGAGATGAAGGCAATACAAAAGCGAACACTATTGAAAACACTGCTCAAAGCCAAGCGGATAATATTATGAATAATGCCAACGCTCAAGTAGATAAATTGAAGTAATTATCTACAAAAAACATCAACTTGAAGAAAAAAAAGTAAAAAAAATTAAAATCTATTAGTTTGTAAAGATAAAATGTAGTAAATTTAGATTGTTAATTTTTCGATATGACACAAACAACATTAATGGAACCAAAAGAAGCCTTAAGAACTTATTTTGGATTCGACAAATTTAAAGGAGCGCAAGAAGAAGTTATTCAAAACTTGTTGGAAGGTAATCACACATTTGTTATTATGCCTACTGGCGGCGGAAAATCCCTTTGTTATCAATTACCAGCGTTAATGTCTGAGGGAACTGCAATTGTTGTTTCACCTCTTATTGCTCTAATGAAAAATCAAGTTGATGCTATTAGACAAGTAAGCGATAATGATAGTATCGCCCATTTTTTAAACTCATCTTTAAATAAAACTGAGATTACCAAAGTTAAATCTGATACTACCTCTGGAATAACCAAATTATTATATGTTGCACCTGAATCATTAACCAAACAAGAAACTTTAGACTTTCTGAAAAGTATAAAAATATCTTTTTTTGCTATAGATGAAGCTCATTGTATAAGTGAGTGGGGACATGATTTTAGACCTGAATACAGAAAACTAAGACCTATGATTGAAAGCATAGACAATGTTCCAATTATTGCGCTTACTGCCACTGCAACAGAAAAAGTGCAACTCGATATTCAGAAAAACTTAGGTATGCTAGATGCGAAGTTATACAAAGCATCTTTTAATAGACATAACCTATATTACGAAGTAAGACCTAAAAAAGATGTTCAAAAAAACATCATTCAATTCATAAAAGAAAGAACAGGAAAATCTGGAATTATATATTGTTTGAGTAGAAAAAAAGTAGAAGAAATTGCTGAAGTACTCAATGTAAACGGAATCAAAGCACTACCCTATCACGCAGGACTTGATGCAAATTCGAGGGGGAAACATCAAGATATGTTTTTGATGGAAGACGTAGATGTAATTGTGGCTACCATTGCTTTCGGAATGGGGATTGATAAACCAGACGTAAGGTTTGTTATTCATCATGACATTCCAAAATCATTAGAGAGTTATTATCAAGAAACAGGAAGAGCAGGAAGAGACGGTGGTGAAGGTGTGTGTGTGGCCTTCTACTCATATAAAGATATCGAAAAACTAGAAAAATTCCTTCACGGGAAGCCTCTCGCGGAGCAAGAAATTGGCTTTCAACTTTTACAAGAAGTGGTTTCTTATGCAGAAACTAGTATGAATAGAAGAAAATTCTTACTACATTATTTCGGTGAAGAATTTGACGAAATCAATGGAGAAGGTGCTGATATGTGTGATAACTCTAGATTTCCCAAAGAAAAAGTTGAAGGTAAGGAAGAAATTAAAGCCCTTTTGGAAACTGTTAAGGATTTAGAAGGAAAACATAAGATGAAATATTTTGTGGATTTACTTTCTGGAAAATTAACTCAAGAAATTAAGACTTATAAACACGATACTTACAAATATTTCGGTATAGGAAAAGAAAAAGAAGATGGATTTTGGAGTGGTGCCATCCGTCAGAGTATTGTAGAAGGATTGATTGGTAAAGAAATTGAATCTTACGGTACATTATACATAACTGATAAAGGAAAAGAATTTATTCAAAATCCTAAATCATTTATGATAATTAAGCAAAATGATTTCAGTGATGCTGATGGAGAAGACACGCATGTAAAACATGGTGTTGCAGGTGGACATTCAGCTGATGAAGTATTGTTTAAAATGTTGAAAGATCTCAGAAAGAAAATAGCAACAGAAATGAATGTCCCTCCTTTTGTAGTTTTTCAAGACCCATCATTAGAAGATATGACCATTCAATATCCAATAACTTTGGAAGAATTACAAAATGTAAATGGTGTTGGAACAGGAAAAGCGCAAAGATACGGGAAGCCATTTATTGAATTGATCAGCGCTTACGTTACAGAAAACGAAATCGATAGACCTCAGGATTTTGTTGTAAAATCAATTGTGAATAAAAGCGGTTCTAAAGTAAATATTATCATGAATATTGATAAAAAATTACCTTTAGATATCATTGCAAAAAGTCAACAAAAAGATTTAGATGAATTTATAACTGAACTTGAAGGCATCGTCTCTTCTGGAACGAAATTAAATATCGATTACTATCTCAATGACATTCTTGATGAAGACGCCATTGAAGAAATCTTCGATTATTTCATGGAAGATGCAGAAACAGACTCAATTGATGATGCCGTAAAAGAATTTGATGGAGATTATTCTGAACAAGAATTACGTTTGGTTAGATTGAAATTCATGAGTGAAGTAGCAAATTAATACTTTACCACTAACAACTTATTTTTAACCGTTTGATAATTTTTTAATAACACAGGCAACTTTTTTTATTACTTTGCATTTATTAACAAAATAACAATAATTAAAACTATGAAAAAAATCTACTTAGGATTAGGGCTTTTGGCTTTTTCTACTGGAGCTATCGCTCAAGGAAGTGTTGTGACGAGAGACGCTAACACTTTTGAAAGTTTAGAATACTCTAAACAAAACATTACCAATACTAAAGATGTTATTGCTAATTCAAACAAAGGTCAAAGAGTTTCAGTTTGGACTGACAACTTTTCTGATCCTTTAACTTGGGTTATTGATAACGATGGTCAATCAGGACCAACTTTTGGATGGACAATTGGAACAACTTCAAACAGTTGGACTTTGCCAATTATCAACACTGGCGGAAATTTTGCGCAAGTTAATAATGGAGTTGTTAACCCAGCGCCTAATGGAGCAATTGGAGTTACATACACATTAACTACGGCTACATCAATCGATATTGCAACTTTAGCAGGTACAGATTTTGTTACTTTAGATTACAAACAATATGGAGCAAGATTTAACGATTTACAAGAAGTTTACATTTCATTGGATGGTTCATCTTGGATTTTAGTTGATGACAACTCTGACAAACCTGTTTTATCAGCAGGAGGTGGAAGTGCATACACTAATCATACTCAAGAATCAATCAATATTCAACCTTATATTGCTGGAAACTCTAGTACAGTATGGATTAGATTCTCATGGACATCTGCATTTCCTTCAGAAACAAACCCTAATGCATGGGTAACTTATGGATGGATGATTGATGATGTTGAAATCGTTACAGCTCCTGATAATGATTTAACTTTGAATGGAGTAAAAATGTATTCAGGACCTCAAGAATTACCGTATTACATTGTTCCTACAGGACAATTAACTGATGTTAATTTTTACGGATCTGTTTCTAATAATGGAAGTCAATCTCAAACAAACACTGTATTGACAGTAACTGCTGGTGGAAACACTTACACTTCAGCTACAGGTTTTAATCTTGCAACTTCACTAACTGATACTTTGTTCACAACTGCTGCTTTTAATCCTGGAGCTACTG
Organism: Flavobacteriales bacterium; assembly: GCA_018401455.1. Lineage (GTDB taxonomy): Bacteria > Bacteroidota > Bacteroidia > Flavobacteriales_D > Parvicellaceae > Parvicella. The sequence continues at coordinate 15,496 of JAGYKU010000019.1, read as the reverse complement.
TTGCGACATATCCAATTAATTTTTCTGTAGGTGCTGATTTACCAGATGATAAACCGGCTGATAATACAAGAACTGAAACAATGCACGTTAGTAACCATATCTACGCACGTGATAAAGCTGGTTTAACAGGTGCTGCAACTACCGGATCTGTATCAAACTGGGCTGGAACAGGACCTGGAGATGGATTTAGAATTGGAAACATCTTTGACATCGTTGCTAACCAAACTGTTTATGCAGTAACTGTTAAATTAGCAGGAACTGTACCTACAGGTGGTGCTTTAACTTATTGTCAAATTTACAAATTTGATGCTGGTGCTGGTTCATATGTACTTTTGGAAGAAACCGAAGAAAAAAACATCACTACTGCTGCTCAAATTACTAACATGCAAACTTACATTTTAAACAATCCAGTTGATTTATTTGCTGGTGATGATTTACTTGTAGTTGCGGGTCATTATGGTGAGGAAATATCTTTTGCTTCTTCTGGTGCTGCACCTGCTGGATCAGTAATTGGTTTCGATGCTTCAGGAAGTTTAGTTGGATTAGCGAATCCAGTAAACATTTGTGTAAGATTGAATTTTGATGAGTCAATTTCTGTTGAAGAAGAAAACAATGGAGTATTTGTTGGTCAAAACTTCCCAAATCCTTATAATGGAAATACTCAAGTAAACTATACTTTGGCATCTACTGAGAATGTAATGGTTGAAATTACAGACCTTACAGGTAAAGTAATTGCAGTGATGAATGAAGGAGTTAGAACTGCTGGTTCTCACACTTTAACTTTCAACAGTGATAATATGGCTGCTGGAACTTACTTCTACACACTTTCTACTTCGAAAGGAAAAGTAACTAAATCTATGGTGGTTGCTAAATAAGCAATTATCACTTTAAATATTCTTTATAAAAGGAAGTTCAGTTTGGACTTCCTTTTTTGTTTCTAAATATTTGATAAGATTATTTGGAATTAAGCAACTATTATTTTTTACCTTCGTTATTTACATAACACTCTGAACTTCAAATTATGAAAACATTTTACTTAACTACCTTAATTTTATTATCATTTTCTGCATATACTCAAAAGAGTATTGTGTCAAGAGATGTAAATACTTTTAAAAGTCTAAAATATAATTTTCCAAAACAACAAAATTCCTATACTAACAAAGCATTAGGAGATACACTTTGGAGTGATAACTTTGATGATCCAACGACTTGGATAATTGATAATGACAACCAACTTGATCCATATTATGGATGGAATATCAACGCTACGAGTGAAGCATGGTACAATCAAAATGGTTTTCCTGATGGAATCAACTCCATTTCTGGAGGAAATTTTGCAGAAGTGCAGAATGGCAATATGATTGGACATTTGCAAGCAATTGACGTTGTTTACAATTTGACAACGGCTTCATCTATAGATATAAATGATTTAACTCAAGGAGACAATTTAGTTTTTCTACAATTTGAACAGTTTGGTGCACTCAATAATGACAATCAATCCGTTTTAATTAGTACAGATGGTGCAAATTGGACTGAAGTTTATTCCAATAATCAAAAAGCTATTTTTGAAGGCAACAACACTTCTGCCATTTATCCAAATCCAGAATTGGTCTCTGTTAACATTTCAAATGCGATTCAATCCGACCCTACGTCTGTTTGGATTAGATTTTCTTGGACTTCAAATTTTCCAGACAGCACACAACAAGATTGGTGGACTACTTATGGATGGTATATTGATGATGTAAAAATTGTTGAAGCTTTGGATAATGACTTAACTCTAAACAATGCCTCAATGCATTCAGGAAATCTTGGTTTACCTTATTATATATTACCTCAATTTTTTCCACTATCTTCTATGGAATTTAATTTTTCTGGTTCCATTACCAACAATGGCAAACAAACCCAAACCAACGTAATTCTTGATGTAACTGTGGATGGAACGACACACTCTTCTCCCATTGGCAATGATATCGCTGTACTTAATTCTGATACACTATTTACTACTACATCATTTACACCTAATGCATCCATTGGAAGTTATCCTATAAATTACTCCCTTACATCTGATATTACAGATGACAACCCTATTGATAACAGTAAAACTGATACGTTAAACATTTCAAACTTTATTTATGCTCGAGACAAAGCTGGTTTATACGGAACTTCAGCTACCGGTTCTGTTTCTAATTGGTTAGGGGCTGCAGATTATGAAGCATTTAGTATTGGTAATGTTTTTGAGATAATGACGAATAGTTGCGCTGGTTCAATTGATGTTAAACTATCTGGTAGCGTTCCAAATGGAGGCGCAATTGTTTATTGTCGAATTTATAAATATGATACTATTTCTAATGAATTTTACTTCTATGGAGAAACTGAGGATAATTACATTACAAATACTTCTCAAATAACTAACATACAAACATTTGTTTTAAATTATCCTATTGATTTATTTCAAGGCGAAATTATTCTAGTGTTTGCGGGGCATTATGGAGAAGAAATATCTTTTGCAACTTCTGGCAAAGCTCCTGAAGGTTCAGTATTAGGATTTGACGGACAAGGTAATTTAATAACTCCTACAACCCCTGAGAATATTGTTGTTAGAATAAATTTTGATCCTGACCCATGCTTTACTTTTATAAATGAAAACGAAAGCAACATCATCATAGACCAAAATTTCCCAAATCCTTACAATGGAAATACTCAAGTAAACTACACATTAACTTCTACTGAAGATGTAATGGTAGAAATTACTGACCTTACTGGAAAAGTAATTGCTGTGATGAACGAAGGTGTAAGAACTGCTGGTTCTCATACTTTAACTTTCAACAGTGATAATATGGCTGCTGGAACTTACTTCTATACACTTTCTACTTCGAAAGGAAAAGTAACTAAATCTATGGTGGTTGCTAAATAAGCAATTATCACTTTAAATATTCTTTATAAAAGGAAGTTCAGTTTTGGACTTCCTTTTTTTTGTTTCTATACAATAATTTATATGCTATGTTGTTTGGATATATGGTTATTAACTTAAGTTTACTATTTTTGCGCATCTAAAAATAAACACATGGAAAACAATAAAGAAAATTTTAATGCAAAAGACATTATAGATTTCTTATGGAAACATAAAAAACCAATCCTAATACTTGGAATTCTTGCTGCAGTTGTTTCATCAATTGTTTCCTTAATGATTGAAGAAAAATACAAGTCAACAGTGACCATATATCCTACTAAAGCAAGTGCTGTATTTTATAGTGAAATCATCACAGAAAATCAAGAAGTAGGTAGATTTGGAGAAGAAGCAGAAGCAGAACAAATGCTTCAAATTTTGGAATCTTCAAAAATTAGAGATAAAGTGATTTCAAAATTCAACTTGATGCAACACTACGAAATTGATACTGCAAGCAAATATAAATACTATGATTTAGCAGAAACTTATAGTGATTTGATTAGTTTTAGTAGAAACAACAAAGGCGCTGTTATCATTAGCGTTTTGGACAAAGATATCGACACTGCTGTAATGATTGCATCTTATATTGCAGATTTGTTTGATAGTACTAAAAACAACATCATTCATGAAAGGGCCATTTATGATTATGAAATCAAAAAAGAAAATTTAATTACACTTCAAAAAGAAATGGCTGCTTTGCAAGATTCAATTTCAACACTTACTAGTCAAGGTGTAGTGACAGAAGACGGTTACGAAGGATTAGTATTGGCAATGGTGAATGCTAAAGATGCTTCTACAAGAGATTTATATCTCAAAAAAATGGAAATGACAGAAAAGTATGGTGGTTTATTAAACACTTTAATCACAGAAGCAGGTCTTTTAGCGTCAAGAGTTTCCACGATGTCGTTTCTTACTAATCAAGCAGAAACTTCAGCTACAAAAAACATTTCACATCAATTTAAAATTGAAGAAGCAACTGTTCCTATCAAAAAATCATATCCAATTCGTTGGTTAATTGTAGTTGTTTCTACCTTCTCTACTATTTTCTTGGTAATTGTTTTACTTCTTTTCTATGAAAAAATAAAAGAGTTAAACTTAAAGTCAAAAAATAATTCTTAGAATTTTGCTAAGCTTACTCAAAAATCAATGGATTTATATTGCCGGGTTTATATTTATAGTTATAAACTGTCTGCTTTATTTTACCCATGATTTTTATTTTCTAAACTTACTTCCATTTGCATTAATAACTGTTTTTGCTGCTTTATTTTCACTAGACAAGTTATTTTTATTTGTGGCATTTTGCACGCCACTTTCTTTAAATTTGGAAGAACTTTCTGGAGGAGTAGGATTGTATTTACCTACCGAACCCATTCTTTTTTTGATTATGGTAATTTTCTTAATCAAACAAGTGCTTGACAATTCCAAAAGAGATCGAAAAATAATCAACCACCCCATCAGTATTGCTATATATTTTCATTTTGCATGGATGTTTTTGACTTCACTTACAAGTGAATTACCAATAGTTTCCTTTAAATATTTTTTGTCACAACTTTGGTTTGTAATACCATGTTATTTCTTTGGAATTTGGTTTTTCAAATTCGACAAAAAAAATATCATGCGTTTCATTTGGGCGTATTTGCTTCCACTTACGTTTGTGTTGTTGTTTACTGTTATCAAACATGCTAGTCATGGATTTAGTGAAGAAACGGGGCATTGGATTATGAGTCCATTTTTTAAAGACCATACTTCTTATGGAGCCATTATAGCGTTGTTTTTTCCAATTGTGGTAATGCTTACTTTCAATAAGGAATTTTCATTTGAAACCAGAAGTTTACTTTTTGTAATGCTTATTATATTTTCCATAGCACTTTTTTATAGTTATACTAGAGCAGCTTGGTTGAGTGTGGTTGGTGCAGGAATGGTATATTTACTTTTTTTATTCAAAATAAAATTCAGATACTTAGTATATCTAGGAACTTTAGCAGGAATTTTCTTAGCAATCAATTGGACTGAACTCAATTATATGATTAAAAAAAATGACGCAGAGCATACCACCGAAGATTTCAGTAAAAGAATAGAATCTATGTCAAACGTTTCGTCTGATGCATCTAATTTAGAAAGACTGAACAGATGGAATTCTGCCATAGTAATGTTCAAAAACAAACCAATTGTTGGATATGGTCCTGGTACCTATGCTATGGTTTATGCTCCTTTTCAAGCTGCAAGTGATAAAACCATTATCAGTACCAATTTTGGCACAGGAGGAAATGCGCATAGTGAATATTTAGGACGCCTAGCAGAACAAGGATTTTTAGGTTTTATCTCTATAATTTGGATTTTGATTGCTGTTTTTTATACCGCTTCCAAACTTTATCTCAATGTGGAAAACAAACAATTCAAAAGAATTGTGATGATGCTACTTTTAGCTTTAGTTACCTATTTCACACATGGAATACTCAACAACTACATGGATACTGATAAAGCTTCTGTACCAATATGGACTTTTATTGCCATCATTGTAACCATAGATGTGTATCATAAAAAGTTAGAGAAATTAGAAAAATAATCATTTACGATATTCCTCAGGGATTTCAGATTCTATACTCACTTCTTGTTTAATCCAAATCTGTTTTTTCTTATTCCAAAAGAGTGGGATTTTCTCATTCATTGCATCTTTTAGAGTTATAGTAGGAGTTTTAGTTTCTGTACGTATTTCTGGGTCATTTGTAGTAGAAAACTTCATTGTTGCTTTATACATATACATACTTGCTCCGGGATTTGTAGATTCTACAATTTTACTTACACCACCATTGGAATGAAAACTCAAATGGTTTATTACTGAAAAACTGAGTTTGATGTCTTTTGTTTCGTAAGTTTTTTCTCCATACAAATTAAATAGTTGAATGGTTCTTTCATTATTTTCCCAAGGAAAAATTTTTACAGAAACCATCCCATTGACGTAATAATGATAGATTGTATCTGTTAGTGCTGAAGTTTGTGGAGTTGTTTTTTCTATTTCTTTTTCAACTTTTGAAGGCTTTTCTTTTGGAGTTTTCTTTTCTGTTTTATCTGGCACTTTTTCACTGATAGCATCCATTTTTTCAGTTTGTAAATCAATTTCTGTTTGCAAAGTATCCATTTTAAAATCATTCAATGAAGTTGATTGAAGTTTCTCAATTATACTTTTCAAGCTATCCACCTCTTGGTTTAAATGATTCATTTTTTGCTCCAATTTGGCTATTGCATTATTTTCATTTGAACTTTCAGATACGCAACTATTAAAAAATAAAATGAATGGAATAAAATAAAAATTAGTCATATAATTAAGTTTGGTTTCTATACGACATTCACATTTTGTACCAAATTTTAAATCTTTATCAATCCCTCCAAAGGTGACTTGATTACATTGCCAATTTTGCATTTATGTTTCAAAGCTACTTTCCTTAATTCATCTTGAAAAGCAAATCCAACAGACCCTACAACATTTATCGGTAATGTTTTATGATTTTTATATTTGATGATATGTTGATTGAAAAAATCGTCAAATGAATTTTCTACTAGTTTTTGTAAATACGGTTGTTGTTTGTAATGTTTGCTGATCCAAGTACTAAATGAAGCCATATATTTGTTGGGTCTTGGTTTTTTATATACATTTTCAAATACAATTTCGGTAGTGATTCCTTTTTCATCAAACAATATTTCTCTCAAAGATTCTGGCATATCTTTATTCAAATAATCTTGTAAAATCCTCTTTCCCATATAACAACCACTTCCTTCATCCCCTAAAATGTATCCCAAAGAAATGACGTTGTCGATAATTTGATTTCCATCAAAAAAACAACTATTACTTCCCGTTCCAAGAATTACGGCTATTCCTTTTTTATTACCACAGGCCGCCTTTGCTGCTCCCAGCAAATCATGGTTTACGGTAATTTCTGAAAAAGGAAAAAAACTATGTAAAGCATCTTTGATAATTTTTGATTTAGAATCTATGGAGCAACCTGCACCATAAAATTCAATTAAATGAGTATTCTTAATATTGGAAGTACAGAAAGTTGGCATCAATTCATTTCTAATGGAATCCATTATCATTTCCTTGGTATTCATATAGGGATTGAGCCCGATGGTATTAAACTCTTTGACCACTTTTCCATCATCTACTAAGACCCAGTCTGTTTTTGTGGAACCACTGTCTGCTATCAACTTCATACTGTCTGCTTTTTAAGTTGTATAAAGATAATTTGAGAAACACTTCGATAAACTATATTAAAAATTAATCATCAACGAATAATTCTTAATAACGCAGAGAAATTACAAAACGCTAACTACAAGCAACATAACCATTAAAATGATTGGCTATATTTTAATATACCTCTTTTATGGTATTGTTTAGAACTAATTTAAATAAGAATTTTGCACCGTAAAATTAAAACAAACACAAATACAAAAAAATGAAAAAATATATTTTCACTTCAGTATTATTACTCCTTATCACACTTAACTTTAATGCTCAAACAAGTTCTATTTCTGGATTTGTAAAATCGAGTGATAGCGTCAATGCTATTTCTGGTGTAAATGTTTATTTGGATAGAACCAATTATGGAGCAGCAACCAATGCAAATGGTTTTTACAAAATTGACAATGTACCAGAAGGAAAGCATACATTAATTGTTTCAAATATTGGTTATAAAACTATTAAAAAAGAAATTAATATAAAAAATGGTGAAACACTTAGTTTAGATTTCAATATCAGTGAAAACACTTCAACATTGCAAGAAATGGTTTTTCTAAGCAAAAGAAATCAAGGACTACAAGATGTTCCAGGATCTGTGCAGTATATTTCTCCAAAAGAACTAGAAAAATACAGTTTTACAGATGCGAACAGAGTACTTCGAAATATCCCTGGCGTAAATATTCAGGAAGAAGACGGATTCGGATTGAGACCTAATATTGGACTAAGAGGAACTGGAGTTGAAAGAAATTCTAAAATTACTGTTATGGAAGATGGTATTCTAATGGCGCCAGCACCTTATGCTGCTCCAGCAGCTTATTATTTCCCAACCATTGGAAGAATGCAAGGAGTAGAAGTTTCAAAAGGAAGCAGTCAAATCAAAAATGGACCTTACACAACTGGAGGCGCAATCAACTTTATTTCCACAGATATCCCCAATGATTTTTCAGGTAAAATTAGCTTGTTAGGTGGAAGTTTTGGAGGTAGAAATCTTCACGCTTTCGTAGGTAATTCTCACAAAAATGTTGCCTATATGGTAGAAACTTTCCAATACAGTTCGGATGGATTCAAACAACTAGACAATGGAGGAAACACAGGTTTTGATAAAAAAGATTATTTGGCAAAGTTTAGAGTAAACACCAATCAAGATGCTAAAATTTATCAATCTTTAACCTTCAAAATTGGTCAAGCCAATGAAGTTTCAAACGAAACCTACTTAGGACTTACTGAAAATGACTATGCTCAAAACCCATTTAGAAGGTATGCTGCTTCACAAGAAGATGTGATTACGACTTCTCAAACACAGTTTTCGGCAACACATTTTGCTAAATTCACAAAAAACATCAGTTTAGCAACCACAGTTTACCATACTGAGTTTGCGAGAAATTGGTACAAACTAGACAAAATTGAAGACAGTACAGGCACAAAAAACAGTATTGCAAACGTTTTGAATAATCCAGAGAATTACCACGATTCTTATGAAATTATGACTGGAAAAAATGATGCTAATTATGGAGCATTGACTGTGAAAGCAAACAATAGAAAGTATTATTCAAGAGGAGTTCAAACTGCATTACATTCATTATTTAAAACAGGAGAGTTTTCTCATCACATCGACTTAGGACTTAGAATACACGAAGATGCGGCCGATCGTTTCCAATGGGAAGACAAATATGCAATGGTGGGAGGAAATCTTCAACTAAGAACCAATGGAATTCCGGGAACAGAAAGTAATCGAATTGATAATGCAAGCGCTATAGCAAGTTATATACAATACCAACTCAAATACAAAAACTTTTCATTTACTCCTGGTTTGAGATATGAAAATATCACTATGGCAAGAATTGATTATGGTAAAAATGATGTGAACAGAACTGGAGAAAATCTAAATGAAAGAAGCAATCAAGTAGGTGTTTTTATTCCAGGTGCTGGACTAGACTATAAATTCAATCCTTATATGAGTGCTTTTGCAGGAGTTCACAAAGGATTTTCACCTCCAAGCTCTCAAGTGGGATCTCAAGCAGAAGAAAGCATCAATATTGAAGTGGGATACCGATATACCAAAAATGCACTTTCTGGTCAGTTGGTAGTTTACAGAAACGATTACAGCAATTTATTAGGTTCAGACTTTGCAGCAGGTGGTGGAGCAGGAACTGGTGAGCAGTTTAACGCAGGTCAAGTATTAGCACAAGGTGTAGAATTTATGATAAGTTATGATGTGTTATCTAAAAAGGAAAAAAGTAAATTTAATTTACCCATTTCTTTCAACTACACTTACACCGATGCAATATTTCAAACCTCTTTTGAAAGTACCTTTGGAGACTGGGGCGCAGTTACAGAAGGAGATCAGTTTCCATATCTTGCCAACAATCAATTTACAGCATCTATAAGTCTAGAGCACAAAAAATTCTCTGTAAATCTAAGCACAAGATATATGGATGCAATGAGAACTATGCCTGGAGAAGGAGCAATTGAAGACAAAGAAAAAACCGACTCTTATTTGGTCTTGGATGCAAGTGCAAATTATAGACTTCACAACAACATTTCGCTTTTTACTAATGCACTAAATATTACCAATCAGACTTATGTTGTTGCTCAAAGACCAGCAGGATTAAGACCTGGAATGCCAAGAGTATTTAATTTGGGATTGAAGGCTAACTTTTAAATATTTTTTTGATTATAGGACTTTAAGACAAAGACCAGAAGACTTCCGACACTTCGAAGTCTTTGTACAAAGTACATTATGTTATGTACAATGAAACAAATTATTTTCATACTAAAATATCAATATAATTGAAAAGTCTAGCCTTAGAATTCATGTATTTTTTCATTCTTCCTAATTCAAATGAAACGCAGATGATACTGATTTGAAACGAAAAACAAAGATTTGATACTGAGGTATTACAAGAAGATTTATTTGAAAAGCATCCTTTATAAGTTAAAGTGAATGAGCATTTATTCAATAAATAAGTTGATTAAATAAATGCTAATTGATGTGCTTGTAATATATAAGCATGTGTTGAACACTATCATGTAATTGCGCTCTTCTATCATTTAGTTCCCTGTTCATATTCTTCTAGTTTTAAATTCTATTCAAACTTATTGAGTATCCATATTTGATTTTAATTTTATATTCAGCAACAAATTCAGTCAATCTTACCCAAAGAAAAATTTTTATCCAATCTAGGCGCTCATGTGTCATAATATTAAAGCGCTTTACCTTATCTATCGGTGTTAATGACACAAAGTTTTCAGCCAAGTCATAAATATATTGTTTCATTTCTATATCAACTTCATAGTGATTTTCTTAATGCGGTATTCGTTTTTCACATTACCACAAATTTGTATTGTTTTGGTTGAAGTTCTGAAAAGTTACTTATATCTATTTCTCCCAGATTAGATGATTAAATTTATTATCAATTACACCCTTCTAAATTCATAATTTATAATAATTGAGTTCCATTCTTTAGCCTAATGAAACATCGATTTTTTTCATTGATGAAAAATAACCGATTTGGTATAAACTCTTTATAAACAAACTTTTTAAGCCTTTATGATACAGTACTAATTCTTTAATAATGTCGGAAGTTGCTTGTCTTCGTTATGTCATTTTCATTTTAAAAGCATATTAAGTATACCTTCATAGGCCTTATTCTTCAGTTATCACTTTTTATTGTGCCATAAGCTCTTATCTGCATTTCTTATGTAAAACCAACTTTGTGGAAGATGAAAATATGAACTTTGGATAATGAAGAACATAAAAAGAAAATGCTGATTTTCCTTAAGGTCAACGATTATTTTTGCCAAACCAATCATATCAATGTTAATTGAATTACTGATATGGACTTTTGACTAATCCTCAAAGAAGAAAATCTCGAAAATAGTGATTATTTCTTTGCAAAATAGCGCAGAATTCATCAATTTCTTCTGAGTAACAACTGTAAATTCAACATAGTTAAAATTGCTATTACTAATATTGGTGTGATAATAGGCATCATGAATTTTGAATAAAAGGCAAATTAACAGGCCAATAACTCGGCATCCTGTCTAAGCACTGTTTTCCTTCTTTAAGTCTATTTATTATTTCGTTGTTACTTATCACGTGATTGTTAGGTTCTGAAATATCCACTCTGCAGGTTTCTATAGCCATTTGGATTACAACTGGCTTACAATTGCTAAACATAATTCCTAATTTCATTAAACCAAAATTACATTTTATTAATCAATTCCAATTGAAAATTATTCTAAAATCATATTGTAATACAATCAGTTATTTACAATTTCAAATGAAGGATTCATTTTATAACTATTAGAAATTACTATTACTTCATTTTCTAATTCTTATTTCACTACAGCAAAACTCACAGAAGTTTCAAATCCATCTGCATCTACAATTTTAAGGACATGTTCGCCAATAGTTGGTTGAAACTCCATCTCGTGAATACCAATGGTTTCTCCAATGTATTTTTCGTCCAAATGCCAATAAATAACTGCTTCACTATCATTATGCGAAGCTTCAAAAACGGCTTTCCCTTCTGTTTCATCCAATAATTTTGGTAAATAAATATTACTCTGAGGTTTGGGATATACAATTACTAAAGGTTTTTGAGTTTCATCAAAAGAACAACCTGTTCTGTAAGGAGGCAATGACATATAAGTTGGATTTTTGTATCTGTAATATTTTTCAGCAATAGGAGGAAGTACAAACCATGGTTTTGAAATCATATTCATGGGCAATTCGCAAGTACTATTTACCCTTTGACCATTTGCATCCAAATGTATTATTTTGTGATAAGGACAAGCACTCGCATTTTTGCAAGAACTCGGTACATGTACAGTATCAACATCTGGGCAAATCGTGGACGCTTTAAAACCTGAATGCTTGCAAATTGCTACACTTTCCATATTATCATAAGGAGGTGAAAACCAACTAGAATTTGATAATTTTGAAAAAACATCAAACAAAATGGGAGCTGCTACTTTCACTCCTACTAATCCTGGTCTGCCTTCTCCTTCTGCATTTCCTACCCATACGCCTACTACATATTTTGGTGTTACTCCCACTGCCCATGCATCTCTAAAACCATAAGAAGTCCCTGTTTTCCATGCAATCTTTTTTGAAGTATTAAATTGTTGCCATTGCGAATCTTCTTCAGGTCTTGCTACTTGAAGCATGGCTTCAAAAGTACTCCAAACAGCAGCAGGACTGAAAGTTTTATGATTTGAAAAACTGTTTGTTTTTTGATACAATTGAAAATCTACAAATTTATTTTTCTTGCCTTTTTCAAAATCATTGAGCGTCACGGCCATATTTCCATAAATTGTACACAAGTCCCACAAAGTAGTCTCAGCTCCTCCCAAAATCAAAGACAAACCATAGTCATTGCTTGGTCTATTGATAGTTGACATTCCAATATCGTTAAGTTTTTGATGAAATCTTTGAACACCATAATCTTTTAGCATTTTAACAATAGGAACATTCAAAGAGCGAGACAACGCCTTGTGCGCTGGCACTACTCCATCATATTTATAATCATAATTTTTGGGAGCATAACCGCTCAAAATCATTGGGACATCTGGAATCAATTGATTGGGAGTAATGATGCCATCTTCAATCATACTGGCATACAAAAAGGGTTTGAGAATACTTCCTGTACTTCTTGGCGCCTGAATGATATCGACTTGGTTGCCGTGTTCGTTTTTATCATCAGTTGTATTTCCTACATAAGCCACAACTTTTCCAGTTTCAATGTCCATCACCAAAACTGCGGCATTATGAATTTGATTTTCTTTTAGATTTTGATGGTGAAACGCTACTAATTTGATTAATTCTTCCTGTAAAAACATATCCAAATTCGTTTTTACCCATTTGCCTTTCATTCCTTTTCGAATGGCTTGTTCAATTACGTGTGGCGCTAAGTTGGGTAAGTTTGGTGGTGCTATTGGTAAAGGTTCTGATTTAGCCAATTTCAGTTCCGTTTTATCGATGATACCCACTTCATACAATCTCTCTAAAAGTCGATTCCTTTTGTTCAATAATTTCGGTCTGTTTTTAGAAAGATGTAATAATCCTGGCGCATTGGGCAAAACTGCCAACAAAGAAGCTTCTGCCCAACTTAAATCCTCTGCTTTTCTTCCGAAATAGCGCCAAGCCGCTGCATCTATCCCTACCACATTTCCTCCCATCGGAGCATTGGAAGCATACATTGCCAAGATTTCGTCTTTGGAATAAGTCCACTCCATTCTAGTAGCTTGAAAAACCTCTACTACTTTTTCAGAAACAGTTCTCCCCTGCCCTTTTCTGGATAATCTTACTACTTGCATCGTAATCGTACTTCCTCCACTCACAACTTTCCCTACACTAATATTTTGTTTCATAGCTCGTCCAAAAGCACTAAAACTAAACCCCATATGTTCATAAAAACTCCTATCTTCGAACTGTAGTATTGCTTGTTTAAATTTTTCTGGAACATTAGTTCTAGGGGGAAAACGCCACTGACCATCATCTGCAATTCTAGCGTTGAGAATATTTCCTTTTTCGTCTGTTAAAACTGTACAAGTAGGATCTTCAAAAAATTCATCAGGAGTGCAAAACAACCAGATAACAAAAATTACAGCCCAAGCAGATAGAAACCAATATTTCTTTCGCCAAACCCAATGAGCAACTCTTTTGGGCAAATGTTTTATTCTTTGAAACTTATTCACATTTCGAAAGTACTACAAATCTGCCAAAAACTGAAGAACAATTATTTTAAGTCTTATAAAACTTTATTATGTGATACAGAATAATGATTATATGATGAAAATAGACCTAAAACCAAAAAAGGCCTCGTTATTAACAACGAAGCCTTTTCTGAATTAAATATTTAATTAGAATTACTTTGAAAGAAATTCTGCTATTCCTTCGTGAGTTGCTTTTAACCCATCTTGACCTTTAGACCAGTTTGCTGGACAAACTTCTCCGTTTTCTTCTAAGAATTGTAAAGAATCAACCATTCTGATAGCTTCTTCTACGTTTCTACCCAATGGCAAATCATTAACTAATTGGTGTCTAACAACTCCTTCTCTATCAATCAAGAAAAGTCCTCTGTAGGCGATTAACTCACCTTCTGCAATCATTTCTCCATTATCGTCCCATCCAAATTCTCCTGCCAACACATCATAGTTTGAAGATATTGTTTTGTTGGTATCTGCAACAATTGGATATGTTACTCCTTTGATTCCACCATTGTTTTTCTCCATATTCAACCATCCCCAGTGAGATTGCTCTGTATCTGTAGAACAAGCAATCAACTGTACATTTCTGTCTTCAAAATCTTTTAATCTTTCTTGAAAAGCGAATAACTCTGTTGGACAAACGAAAGTAAAATCTTTTGGATAAAAGAATAAAATTACATACTTTCCTTTGAATTGTTCTAATGTGAAATTCTCAACGATTTCAAATCCATTAATCACTGCGCTTGCAGAGAAATTCGGGGCTTTTTTTCCTACTAAAACTGCCATTATTTTTATTTTTTAAGTTTAACAATTATTGATGCACAAAAGTAACATTTCAAAAACTCTTAAGCAAAGAAGAAAGCTAACTTATTTTTATTTTTTTAAATTTAATTCTATGTGTAACTTTGGTCACAATTATTGATGTAATAAAAAGATTACATTTGTAAATTATTCATCAAACTTTAAAAAAATATACTATGAAAAATATCATCTTTATCTTAACAATTGGACTTACATCAATTAGTTGTGCGCAATCTTCTAATGGAAATTCGACAAATTCAGAAGTTTCTGACCAAAAAGTAGAACGCGTTAGTCAAACAACTTTCAAAGATTATTTATCTAAAAATCCTGATGTTTTGTTAGTAGATGTTAGAACAGCTGGAGAATATGATGGGGGCAAAATAGGAAACGCTATTAACATAGATTTTAACAGTGGCTCATTTCAAGATGAAATCGGTAAATTAGACAAAACAAAACCTGTTTTAATTTACTGTCAGTCTGGTGGTAGAAGCGGAAAAGCACTTTCTATGATGAAAAATATGGGCTTCACAACAGTTTTGGAACTTGAAGGTGGATATGGAAGTTGGAAAAATTAATTCCTCCTCCTTTCCTTAGCGTAATTCGACCACTTATATAATTATCTTTTACATTCTTTATTCAAAAGTACTCACTTTCGAATTTATGTTTACTTTTGCGTTTCATCGTAATTTGAATATATAGTGAAGAAAATTTTATTTATCAGTTCTATCCTTTTTTTATGGATTGGAATTGCAACTGCTCAAAAGACAGGTACCATTAGAGGAACTGTTTATGACAAGGCA
>JAGYKU010000018.1 GCA_018401455.1 Flavobacteriales bacterium | reverse complement strand
TAGTTATTTGCAAACCAAAGAAAAAGATAAAGCAAGAAATGCATTTAAAGCAGCAAGCGAATTGGATTTTGATGCAGATGTAAAGAAAAATTCGCTTTATAACTATGCGAAACTTGCCTACGAATTGTCCAACAATCCTTATGGAGAAGCGATTGAAGCGTTTCAATTGTATATCAATACGTATCCAAATGACGAAAAATCAGATGAAGCGTATGAGTTTTTGTTGAAAGTATACATGACAACCAAAAACTACAAAAGTGCATTAGAATCTTTAGAGAAAATTAAAAACAAAGACAATAGAATGAAAATGGCACATCAATCTATTTCTTTTAATTTGGCTGTCGAACACTTTCACAACAGAAAGTACCTTGAAGCAATTGAAACATTCCAAAAGGCAAGAACTTATACTGTAAATAAAGAATTGGCTGCAGAAAGTATTTTTTGGATTGCAGAATCCTATTATCAATTGAAAGATTACGATAAAACTGTTTCAAAATTCGAATTATATAAACTAGAACCAGGAGCCGCTCTTACACCTCAGTTTTATAATGCTGATTATGGTATAGCCTACGCTTATTTTATGAAATCATCACCATTTGATGTTATCGAAAACTGGGAGGATAATTCTGTAATTCAAAACCAACACAACAATTTAATTCAGCAAAGTGCTACTGCATTTCGAAACTTTATTGTTCTTAAAGACAGAATCGAGCCTAGCAAACTTCAAGATGCTTATTTGAGATTAGGAGATTGTTATTATTTGTTGAGAGAAGACAAAAATGCTATTGAATATTACGACTTGTCAATTTCAAATGGCTCAGGAGATATGTCTTATGCTTATTACCAAAAAGCAAGATCTCAAGGTGCTTTGGGAGATAATTTAGGAAAATCAAAAACGCTTAAAGATTTAGCAGAGAAATATCCAAATTCGAATTACAATACCAACTCTTTGTTGGAATTAGCCAGCACTTACATGATTTTGAATGAAAACAACAAGGCAATTGCTACTTACAAAGAATTTATTCAAAAATATCCGAGTAATGCAAATGTTGCTAAAGCCAATGCAGATATAGGATTTATTTACTTGCGTTTGAAAGATTACAATAATGCAGAAAAGTTTGCGCTTTATGTCTTGGACAATTATCCAAATGATAAAGTAGAAAATGAAAAATCTATTCAAACCATCAAAGGAGTTTATGAAGGTAGAAATAATTTACCTGGATATTATGATTGGTTGGCTTCGAGAGGTATTCAAGTGTCACCTTCCGAAAAAGATGCAGCACTTTGGGAGCCTGTGAAATACGCTTACGACAATGGTGATTGCCCTACCTTAATTAATAAGTCAGAAATTTACATCAAAGAAGTGTCTAATGGTGGTAATATAATTCCAGCACATTTCTATTTGGCGCAATGTCTATATGCAAATGACAAAAGTAAAGCGTTAGAAAATTACAATTTTGTAATTGAAAAAGGGAATACTCAGTTTTATGAAGAAGCTTTGCAATATGGTGCTTTTATTGCCTTCGAAAGCAAAAATTATCCATTGGCGATTTCGCATTATTCAAAATTAGAAATTGTAGCTTCCAAAGAAGAAAATATTAGAGTTTCTAAGATTGCTCAAATGCACGCTTACAAGCATACCAACAATTTTCAAAAAACCATTGAGTATGCAGATAAAGTCATCAAAATTTCAAATATCGAAGAAGCGCTAAAAGTAGAAGCCGTTCTGAATAAAGGTCTTGCTCAAAAGGCTTTGTTGATGTACGATGAAGCATTGCTAACTTTGGAGTCTTGTTTCAAAATGACTACTACTATTATGGGAGCAGAGGCAAAGTACAATTACGCAGAAATACTTTTCTTGCAAGCAAAACACAAATCTTGTGAAACACAAATTATGGAGTTGGTAAAACAAAAACCAACTTATGATTACTGGATTGCAAAAGCGATTATTCTTTTAGGCAGAAATTATATGGTTGTGGAAGACTATTTTAATGCTAAACATTCTCTACAAAGTGTGGTAGATCATTACGATGGGAAAGATAAAGCAGAAATGGTAACTACCGCTCAACAATTGATTGATGAAATTATTGAGTTAGAAAATAAAGCAATGAATAAGTCGAATATTGATATTCCAGAAGATATTCAATTCAACAACCTTGATGATAAAGACAAAAAACTTTTTGAAAAAGATGATAAATAAGAAATTCACATATCTTTTGGTTTTTCCAATGAACAAAATTACGATCTTTTTGACCGTTAATTTTTTGGGATTATTTTGCTATGCACAAGGAGAAATCAATAGCATTATTGCACCAGGAAGACAAAACCGCGTCATCACTTCTTCTCAAAAGGAATCTGCTAAACCAGAAACAAGAGATACAAGTATTCATATTCCAGATGTAAAATATTATGTAGAACCCACGCAACATCCTGTTTCTTTTGATGTAGAGCCGATTCAACCTGCAAGATTGAATGTAGTGGAGCCACTCGAAAAATTATATCCAGGATACGTAAAATTTGGCGTTGGAAATTACATAATGCCATATTTGGACGCTTACTATGGTTCGTTGAGAAGTAAGAAAAACAGTTGGGGTGTAAATCTCAAACATCATAGCGCTTTGGGTCAAATCAACAATGTGGGATCTAGTCAGTTTTCTGAAAATTATCTGGATGGATTTTATAAACATTTTTTAAAAAATCATACCATTCAAACCAACTTATATTATCATAGAGATGTCATCAATTATTATGGATTTGACTTGAATGACAGTTTGATTCCTCAAACGTACAGAGAAACTCAAGACTCTATAAAACAAGGTTATAATTGGGTCGGGATGAAAACTTTGCTTACAAGTAATTATAAAGACAGTTCCAAACTTCATCATCAAGTAGGTTTGTCTTATTACTTTTTGAACAACTTCGACCAACTTCAAGAACACAATGTTGTTGCTAACACTACTTTGAGTAAATATCTTGAAAAAGAAAACATCGAAGCCAATGTAGATTTTGAATTGGATTTCAACTCCCTCAATCAACCTACATTAAGTCAGATTGACACTGTCGGTACTGTTTTACCTAGTGAAGGAAACGGGATTACCAATTCGGCTATTCTAAGACTTACGCCTTATGTTGTAAATAATAAAATTCTCAACAAATTGCACTTTAGAGGAGGTTTTGGAATCAACATTGATATGGCAGAAGTGAATAAATTCTATTTCTATCCAGATGTAGAATTGAGTTATGATTTATTCAACAGTGTTTTCATTCCTTATGCTGGAGCAAATGGAGGTGTGCAAAGAAACTCTTGGAATAATTTGAGATTAGAAAATCCATTTTTGCTTTCCAATACACTTACAAGAAATACCAACGAAAAAATCAATGTGTATGGAGGAATTAGAGGGTCTATAAGCAATGCGCTTTCATTCAATATGAATTTTAGATATCAGAGTTATAGCGATAAAGCGTTGTTCTATAACGATACTGCTTTTAGTTATCAAAATGCTTTTAGTATCATCTATGATAATGTGAATGTAACCACTATTTCTGGTCAGATAGGTTATCAAAAATCAGAAAAGTTTATGCTATATGCAAAAGGAGCTTATTACGTAAATAAAGCCGAAAATCAAGAATTTGCTTGGCTGATGCCCAATTTTGATTTTTCCATTAACGCTACCTACGATTTAGCAGACAAAATCATTGCAAGAGCCAGCCATCTTTGTGTAGGTAATAGAAAAGCCTTTATGCGATCTGGATTGGTGGATGGAACTATGAATATAGAAAATCACACTTTGATTTAAAACCTTGTGACGCTTACTGAAAAAGGTAGAATACAGATACAACAAAGAATGTCAGCGTTTATAAACTTCAACAATCTAACGGCTGCCAGATATCAAAGATTTGTAATTAAACTCCCAGTCTGAAGGATTTAATGTTTTGGAGGTTTTAATTTTTAAGTTTTAAGAATATGGAAATCACCACGCTAATATGTTATTGTGCCGCAAGTATTGCTGTTGCTGCATCTTTGTAATGAAAGACATCTTCAAAATTAAGAATTTTAATATCATTGGATGTACACTTTTGTATGTGGCTTTTGGATTTATGTTTGAAAGCATTAGAGCAGGTTTGTCAGGATTCTTACAAATGTTATAAAATCATTTGTGTCAATGGATACATTTGGTTCAACACACTCAAAAAAAGATTCCTGGAAGTAAATTGAAGAGCCTCCAAAATCTAAAACAGGTTTTATTTGTTAATTTTTGATTAAAATGCTTAATAAAATCAAGATAAGAACGTAAGGATTTTTTAACTGATAAACCAAACAAGGTGCTTATCTTTGTTACCCTTAGAAAACGGGATATAGAAATGGAGTGAAGAAAAGAAGTAAAAAGAGTATTCAGCCGATAGTATCCAAGCCTTAGAAGGTATGGAGCACGTGAGAATGCGTCCTTCAATGTATATTGAGACGTAGAGTAAGAGGCTTCATCACTTAGTTTATGAAGTAGTTGACAACTCTATCGATGAAGTGTATGGAGATATTGTGATACCATTGAAGTAGTGATGCTCCCAATGATGGTATTAGAGCAAAAGATAATGGTAGGTATTCTGTTACGATGCACAAAAGAAGGTGTTTTCTGCTCTTGAAGTAGTTGCGACCAAGATTGGTGCAGGTGGGAAAGTTTGATGTTACTCTATAAAGTGTCAGGAGGACTTCACGGAGTGGGGTTTCTTGTGTGAACGCACTTCTGTAAAATTAGTAGCCACAGTTCCATAGAGATGGTAAATATCATCAACAAGCAAATACAGTAGAGGAAAGGCGCTTGCTCCACAAAGGAGTTAGGGGTGATTCTGATTATGTTAAACAATTGTAGAGTTTTATCCTGATGACCAACCTTCAAGAGAGAGCCTTTCTTTTAGTTATGAAACGCCTAGAATGCGAGAATTGTCCCTTTGAACAAAGAATCACTGATTCATATGATGAAAGAGAACCATTAGGAAGATGAACTTCAAAGAAGAAACGTTTAACAGAAAGAGGTTTAAGAATTTGTTGAGTTCCCTAATGGAAACAGAGAGAAAATTCTAGAAAAACATCATCAGTATGGAAAGTGAGAAATCTGGTATTCCGGGTTGAGGTTGCCATGGTTTACAAATATCACTACATAATAGAAAATGTACACCTATACACATCAGCACCTCAATGAAGGAGGTACTCACTCTATCTGGTTTCAGAAGAGGTCTCTACCAATACTTTAAAAAAGTATGCTGAGGCTTCAGGAATGCTGGATAAATTGAAATTCGAAATTGCAGGGGATGACTTTAGAGAAGGGGCTTACAGCAGTGATTTCTGTAAAATTGCAGAACCAGCCAATTTGAAGGACAAACAAAAACAAAATTAGGAAATAGAGAAGTTACTGCACCTGTTTCTCAAGCGGTTAGTGAAATGCTTCAAGATTATTTCGAAGAAAATCCAAATGACGCTAGAAGAATCGTAGAGAAAGTAATTCTTGCTGCTCAAGCTGTGACATGCTGCCAAAAAAGGTGAAATGGTCCAAAGAAAAGCCCCATGGGTGGGAGCAGGATTGCCAGGAAATTAGCAGATTGTGCTTCTTAAAGATCCAGAAATTTGCGAAATATACCCCTTGTGGAGGGAGATTCTGCAGGTGGTACAGCCAAACAAGGAAGAGATAGACATTTCCAAGCGATTATGCCGCTAAGAGGTAAAATTTTAACGTTGAAAAGCAATGCGTCACAAGATTTTGAGAATGAAGAAATCAAGAATATCTATACTGCTTTAGTGTAAGAATTGGTACTGAAGAAGCATCCAAATGCTTTAAACCTTGAAAAGCTGAGATACCACAGCAATCATCATGTGTGATGATGGGATGGAAGTCACATCGCTACTTTGATTATGACTTTCTTCTTCAGATTCATGAGAGAATTAATAGATAAAGGGTGTTTGTATATTGCTACGCCTCCACTTTATTTAGTGAAAAAAGGAAAGCATTCGCATTATGCTTGGAATGAAAAAGAAAGAGAAAAATTTGTTCAAGAACTTAAAGGAAACGGATCAGAATCTAGTGTGGGTATCCAAAGATATAAAGGTCTTGGAGAGATGAACGCAGAGCAATTGTGGTCAACAACGATGAATCCTGAATTCAGAACATTGCGTAAAGTGACCATCAATAGCGCTATGGAGTCTGATAGAATATTCTCAATGTTGATGGGAGATGAAGTGCCACCAAGAAGGGAGTTTATCGAACAAAATGCTAAATATGCAAAAATTGATGCATAAAACGATTCTATTGAATTAAAACAAAATTATAAATATAAGGAACGCAAATTTGCGTTCCTTTTTTTTGATAAAAACTATGGAAAAAACAATTGTAAAGTTACCCGTAAGAGGCTACCATTTGGATGGATATAATCACGTGAATAATGCGAGATATTTAGAGTTTTTGGAAGAAGCTAGGTGGCAACATTTCGACAATATCAGCAAAGATGCATACAAGACATTGAAATGGGCATTTGTGATTGTAAATATCAACATCAATTATAAGTATCCTGCTACTTTTGGAGATGTATTGAGAATAGAAACAACAATTGATAAAATTGGAGGTAAAAGTATGACTTTTCAGCAGGAAGTATTTCTGAACGAAACAGAAACACCTGTTTGTGATGCGAAAGTGACATTTGTAATCTTAGACACCGCCACAGGAAAACCTTTAACTATAGAAGGCGATTTGTTGCAACTGTTGCAAAAGGAAATATCGATTTAAAAACCCAATGGAAAACTATTCCATATTTATCATTTTGGCTTTTGTTTCCGAAATATTGGGAACGGTTTCAGGATTTGGGTCTTCTATCTTGTTTGTGCCCGTAGCATCTTTGTATTTTGATTTCAAGACGGTCTTGGGACTTACAGCAGTGTTTCATGTGTTTAGTAATATTTCAAAAATAGCATTGTTTCGAAAAGGCGTTGACAAAAAGATTGCTTTGAAATTGGGAATTCCAGCCATTGTATTTGTATTGATTGGCGCTTACATTACCACACTCATTGATACCAAAAATATGGAATTGATGATGAACATTATGCTCGTGATTTTGTCGATTTATTTGATGGTGAATTTCAATAAAAAACTAGAGCAAACAGACAAGAATCTCTATATTGGAGGAACACTTTCTGGTTTTTTGGCAGGACTTGTAGGAACTGGAGGAGCCATAAGAGGAATCACGTTAGCAGCTTTCAAAATCCCAAAAGAAGTTTTTATTGCCACTTCCGCATTGATAGATTTGGGAGTTGATTCTGGAAGAGCCATTGTGTATGTTTACAATGGTTATTTTGATAAAAAATACCTATTTCTCATTCCCTTTCTTATAGGAATCAGTATTTTGGGATCTTATATTGGCAAACTCATTTTAAAAAAGACCTCAGAAGAAGTTTTTAGATATTTAGTGATTGGCATTATTGTTATCACTTCCACATTTCAGACGATTAAGTATTTTACGAGTTGAGGTTTGAAAATGAAAAATAAAAGTTTTTTACTTTTCTACAATTACAGCATCTTTAAGAATATAATTTAATTGCAAAATATCATCTTCATTGAGAATTAATATTCCTTCAACCCAATATTCTTTTTTCATATTAATATCATTTGGTTTTGAATTAAACTGTAATTCCATTATCATTAACTGAGAAAAATTCTTTTTTTTGGAATAGTGAAACTCAAAAGGATTTTGATTTAAACTTAACGTATAATAATCTACCATATCGTCTATTAAAGTTATATAACCTTTAATTTTAATTTTTGAACTATTTAAAGAAGTATGTTTTTCTTCAAACTTTGGTTTTATAAAATAACCTTGAAATTCTTCCGACCAAACCTCTTCAATTTCACACCTCAAATCATCCCAAGTAATTTCTTTTTGCGAGAAAACTCCAAATGAACAAAAGAGAAGTAATATGGTAGAAATTAATTTCATTTTAAATCATCTTTTAACAATTACAGCATCTTTGAGAATATAATTCATTTGCAAAACATCATCTTCATTGAGAATCAAAGTGCCTTCTATCCAGTGCTCTTTTTCCAAATTAATTTCTCTTGGATTTATTTGTAAAGTTGTTTGAATAATTTTATGTAAATCAATAGAAAAACCTACACAAGCACCATATTTAAATTTACTCTTACTTATTGTATAAAATCCAACTTCAGAATCTATTATTGTTACAAATCCCTTTATTTTTACTCTAACGCTATCTAAATCCCAATGGCTTTTCTCAAATTTAGGAATCATATAAATTGCATTATATTCCTCTGACCACTTTTCTTCAAACTCAAAAACCAAATCATCCCAAGTGATTTCTTTTTGCGAGAAAAGTCCAAAAGAACTAAAGAGAAGTAATATGGGAAGTAGTAATTTCATTTTAGTAGTGGATAATCGCCAATACTCAAAATTAAAACATTTATTTTGAATGGAGTATTAATATTTTAGAAACTTAAATATCCATTATTGTACTTATGTGAAAAGTAGGTAATTTTAGAGTTAAATCCGAAAAAAAGTACTAAATTTGCGATTACAATCAAATATTACAGACAAATGTCCATAAAAAGACAAATTGAAGCATCTATTGAAAACGATTTTTTTAAAGGAAAAATCATTGTTATTCTTGGTGCAAGACAAGTAGGAAAAAGTACACTTATTAAAATGTTGCCATCTTGTAGTTCAAACCCAACGCTATGGCTCGATGGGGAAAATACAGATGTTCTTCAATTACTAAAAAACGCTAATAGCGAAAGATTGAAACAACTTTCAGCGAACAACAAAATAGTGGTAATAGATGAAGCTCAGAAAATCGAGAACATTGGTTCAATACTAAAACTATTCGCGGACTATAATAAAGATATACAAGTAATCGCTAGTGGGTCTAGTGCATTTGAACTGCGAAATACACTTAACGAACCCTTAACGGGAAGGAAATTTGAATATAAACTATATCCACTCTCTTTTATTGAAATGGCTGATCATAATGGATTGTTAAATGAAATCAGACAGTTACCACAAAGATTAATTTATGGATATTATCCCGAAATAGTTAACAATCCCAAAGATGCCGAACGTTTATTAAGATTTTTATCGGATAGTTATTTATACAAAGATATATTCTTGTTTAAAGGAATAAAAAAACCTGAAAAAATGTTAGAACTGCTAAAACTTCTGGCTTGGCAAATAGGTAGTGAAGTAAACTTCAACGAATTGTCAAATTCTTTAAAAATAGACAACCAAACTGTAGAGAGTTATATTGAAATGTTAGAGCAAGCATTTGTAATTTATAGACTACCAGCATATCATACGAATCAAAGAACAGAGTTAAAAAAATCAAAAAAGATTTATTTTAATGATTTAGGAATAAGAAATGCGTTAATCAATGATTTTAGACATATAGAAATAAGAAATGATGCAGGAGTATTGTTTGAAAACTTCGTTATAAATGAAATTCGCAAACAAAATGAATACCATCAAACTTATGCCAATTTTTATTTTTGGCGTAATTCAGATCAGCGTGAAATTGATTTAATTATTGAAAAAAATAATCAGTTAAGAACGATTGAAATTAAATGGAATCCTTCCAAAAGAGTGCTATTAACCAAAAGCTTCACGAATATTTATGGAACTACTGATTTTACTGTTATTCATCGTGAAAACTTTTTTGAACTGTTGGAATCGTTTGATTTTAAATAAAAATAACAATTTATAAAATATTTAAACATGAGTTCATCAAACAATTGGCTCAATACTAGACCAAACCCTTTGTTACATTAAACTTTACATTACCTTTGCATTTGCAAAACAAATTAAAAAATGTCTGTACACAAAGAAATTAAAAGAATTACTACCCACGTACTTCAAGAAATGAAAGCCAAAGGAGAGAAAATCTCTATGCTTACTGCTTATGATTTTTCATTGGCGAAGATTGTTGATGAAGCTGGGATGGATATCATTTTGGTTGGTGATTCTGCAAGTAACGTAATGGCGGGGCATGAGACTACTTTGCCCATTACTTTAGATCAAATGATTTATCACGCAAGTAGCGTAATCAGAGCCATAAAGCGTTCTTTGGTGGTAGTGGATTTGCCTTTTGGAGCGTATCAAGGGGATAGCAAAGAGGCGTTGCGTTCTGCTATCAGAATTATGAAAGAGTCTGAGGCACACAGTGTAAAACTGGAAGGTGGAAGAGAAGTTTTGGAATCTGTAACAAG
This sequence comes from Flavobacteriales bacterium, assembly GCA_018401455.1. Taxonomy (GTDB): domain Bacteria; phylum Bacteroidota; class Bacteroidia; order Flavobacteriales_D; family Parvicellaceae; genus Parvicella. The sequence goes on along the minus strand of JAGYKU010000018.1, from coordinate 37,185 downwards.
AATTTTGAGTGCTGGAATTCCAGTAATGGGACACTTGGGGCTTACACCACAATCGATTTATAAATTCGGAACTTATACCGTTAGAGCCAAAGAAACTGAGGAAGCAAATAGGTTGATAGAAGATGCTAAAATTCTGGAAGAAGCAGGAATTTTCGCGCTCATACTTGAAAAAGTTCCTGCTAAATTAGCAGAAAAAGTGGCAAAGGAATTGACCATTCCCGTAATAGGTATTGGTGCTGGAGGAGGCGTGGATGGTCAAGTGTTGGTAATGCACGATATGTTGGGAATTACACAAGAATTTTCCCCGAGATTTTTGAGAAGATATCACAATTTGTATCAAGAAATGTTGGGAGCATTCACCACATATATCGATGATGTGAAAACTGGAGATTTCCCTAACGAAAAAGAACAATATTAAGGATAAAATGAGTAAACTAGAAGTTTTATACGAAGATAATCATTTGATTGCTGTTTGTAAAAAAGCAGGCGATATTGTACAAGGCGACAAGACTGAGGACAAACCGCTTGTCGAATTTGTAAAAGATTACATCAAAACAAAATACAATAAACCTGGAGATGTTTTTTTGGGTGTAATTCATCGTTTGGATAGACCTGTGGGTGGTGTTGTGATTTTTGCGAGAACCAGCAAAGCTTTGGCAAGAATGAATGAGAAATTCAGAGACAAAGATGTTCAAAAAACCTATTGGGCAATTGTAGAAAATACGCCACCAGCGGATGAAGATACTTTGGTTCATTATATGAAAAAAAATGAAATCAAAAACAAGTCCAGAGCTTATGAACATGAGGTAAAAGACAGCAAAAAAGCAGTTTTGGATTATAAACTAATGGGAAGAAGTAAGAATTATTTTTATGTAGTTGTAAAACCACAAACAGGAAGACATCATCAAATTCGTGTACAACTCAGCACCATCGGTTGTCCTATAAAAGGCGATGTAAAATACGGAGGTCATCGAACCAATAAAGACGGTTCGATTCATCTTTTTGGGAAAAGTTTAGAATTCGAACATCCAGTTACCAAAGAACCCATAGTAATCCATGCAAGGCCACCAAAAGAGGATCCCCTTTGGGGAGAAATGTTCCATTTACTTGGAAATTAAAAAAGTAAAAAGTTTTAAATGAAAATTCTTGTAGTTAGCAATTATAATGACATTCATGTAGTAAGACCAGAAGCTGAAATTTTTGTAAGTCTTGCTAAATTAGGATATGACATTACCATTATGACTTATCAAGAAAGCAACTACGTAAAGAGATTCGAGGAATATGGAATTAAGATTATTCCTTTTCATCCTGAAAAGAAGTTTGACAAAAGTGAAATAGCTTTTATGCGCTCTGAAGCTATTAAAGGAAAATACGATGTAGTGCATCTTTTTAATAATGTAGCCACGATAAATGGAATTAAAGCATTCAAAGATTTGGCTATAAAAATTATCTTATATAGAGGTTATTCGGCCAATATGCACTGGTGGGATTTGACTTCATATCTCAAACATTTGAACAAAAGAGTGGATTATATTATTTGTAATTCTATTGGAGTTGCAAATGATTTAATAGAAAATGGAAAACTACCCAAACAAAAAGCTATTGTAATCAACAAAGGTCACAACATTGATTGGTATAGCGATGTGAAGCCGATAGCAATTAAAAAAGAATTAGGCATAAACGAGGATGCTTTTACGGTAGTTTTAGTAGCCAACAATAGAAGAATGAAGGGCGTAAAATATCTTATGGAAGCTACAAAGTACATTCCAAGTGATTGTAATATTCATTTTCTTTTGGTTGGGAATGACTTGAAAAATAAAGAAAACGAGACTATTTTAACTCAAAGTCCCAATAAAGATAAAGTTCATTTCTTAGGTTATAGAAAAGATGCTTTAAGGATTGTAAAGTCTAGTAGTGTTTTTGTTTTAACTTCTATTAAAGGAGAGTCCATTACCAAAAGTGTTTTGGAAGCCATGTCGATGGGAACGCCTTCGATAATTAGTGACATAAAAGGAAATGTGGAACTTCATGAAAATGGTGTTTCGGGCTTAGTAGTAAAATCTAAAGATGCCAAAGGTTTTGCCGAAGCGATTGTTAAAGTTTATAATAATCCAGAACTATTGAAGCAATTTTCTGAGAAATCCCAAGAGAGGATTAGAATAGTTTTAAGTCATGATCAAACTGTGAAAAAATATCAAGAACTCTATGCAAAGATTTCTGGTTAAAGAGAAATTGTTTTTAATGATTTTCAACTTCAAACCTATAGCAATATAGGACTGAGGATAGTGATGTAGATGTTCCCATGTCAGTAACAATGACAAGAAAACAATATGATAAAATATTTCTCGCAGATTCCACAGTTGTACGCAGAATAAATCAGCGAAAATCAGCGAGATTTGCGGGATAAAAATTTCCTTCACCTTATACCCCTACTTACGCTACGGTTAGAACTAATCCAAAGGGGGAATTAATTATGCAATTGTCATTTTAACTTATGCTGTTTTTAAAAAAAAGTGAGTACTCGACATGACAATTTTATACTCTAAAACAAAAAAAAGAGGCTACCATATAAAACGGAAGCCTCTTTTGTGTACTTAACTTTAACAACTAAAATTACATAGCCGCTTTAGCTAATTTCATATCGATTTCAATTACTACTTTAGGATCTGGAGATTGACTCTTTTTGTCTTCTGGTGCTTGCTCAGAAGCAATTAAGTAAGGCATATTGAATCCTAACATATCTACTGTAGTAGAACCAACTAAAGCAACTTCACCGTCAGTAACAGCAAGTGTTCCATCTATGGTAACTGTTTGAGAAACACCTACTACAGACAATTCACCAGTTACGCTAGTTTCAGTTGCACTTGTAATGGTAAATGTAGCATCTGGAAACATAGATGTAAAGAAAAAAGTAGAATCTTGTAAGTGACCTTCTAACATTTTTGTGTAATCATTATCACCTTCTTCATCCAATTTCACAAGGTTAAATTTGAATTCCCCTCCAATCACTTGATTGTTTTCTACTACTACATTACCTGATGTAGGTACAGTCCCAACGTGAACGAAATCTGCATCACCATAATGTTTTGCTTTCCATACAATTGATGCGCTTTCAGCAGTGTTGTAAACACCAGAAATTGCAACAACTTCTTCTTTTTTCTCTTCTTTGTTTTCAGTGTTTTCAGCAGTTTCAGCACCACCACAACTAACTAAAGACATTGCTCCAATAGCAAAAATTGAATAAACTAATTTTTTCATTTTATTTTTCTTGTTTTAAATTTAGTGCAAATATACATCTTTTTATTTACTTGCGGATATTTTACGACAAATTATTTTACACGTAAATTATTTTCCTTGTATTTTTGTTTGCCATTTATCAAAGTTTAAGAACTTTCAGGACAAATATCCTTCATAATTTTATTTGTTTTATACTCGTCAGCGTCATTTAATGACCTGTCTTGAACATTAGACATAAAACATTCTAAAGCATCGAATTCCTGATTCGAATCGTTTTCATCAAAATTCTCAAAACAATCGCATAATATATTGGCTAATTGATATTCGGCACTCGATTCGTCATATTTAGGTTTGTTCTCATTGTTTTCATTGGTCGAAGTGGAGCCACATGGACATTGTAATTACTGTAATGATTGAAATCATTAATACTAAAAGTTTCTTCTTTTTCATATTCACAAAATTTATTTACATACAAAACTAAATAAATCAAATCATTTAATGTGATTTAAATTTGTATTATATTATGTAAATTTGTACCCGAAATGAATATAATACTTAGAAAAATAGCTAAAATTGAAAATTACAAAATAATGCGTAGTATATTTTTTTGGTATTTACTAATGATATCCCATATTACTTTTTCGCAAAAATTAAGCTGAAATCACTAGAGATATTGAAGTAAACAATAAAATATTTAATAGAGTTTTTGAATATTCAACATCCAATCAGATGATTAAAAATGGACAGTATAAATATTCAATATTCAAAGAGATAGTTCTTTAGGTTCTTCATTTGAATCTTCTATCATAACAGGAAAATTCAAAAACAACCAGATGGATGGTTTGTGGTCATTGTCTAGTGGTTACTATGAAGTGACTGATGAAACCATTTTTGACAATCGAAGATACTCATACAACACTAATGGAAGTGAATTTTCTGCAAGTGGTAATTTTAGTAATGGTTTAAAAAATGGTTCTTGGAATTTTAACAATTGGATTGTCAAATCCTCAAATATCTCAGATACATTATCTCACGTTTCAGTAAATTTCAAGAAAGATAAAATAGCTGGTGATATAGTTTTCGAAAATAAAGATTTTCTTATCGAGATTAAAGTTAATGCCGATGGATATGCCGATGGAAAATGGAGTTATTATCAATATAACGGGGAGAAAAAGAAAACATTGAGAAAAGAATTGAATTTTGAAAAAAATATTCTAAAAGAAAAAGTGCTTTATGAGAATGGTAAAGAACATAAAATTACTTTCGATAAAACACGCGAAGATAATATAAAAACAGTGGCTTTGGATGTAGATGCTAATTTTTTCAAAATATTAAAACTTAAAACAATTATCTCAAATCAAAACTCTAATTTTAGTGATGAACTCATGGATGAAACAAACAATTTGTTTCTAGAATCCATACATTTTATCAATGCATTGGATTCATTATTTAAAAATGTTTCTGAAAATGATATCACACCCACGATTAAAGTAAATTTACACCAATACATACTCAGCGAAAAGGAAGTTGAGTATTTCAACAATTTGGTTACTAAAGTAAGAAGTTTAGATAGTACCATTTCATTGATACAAAATGACCCTCAAATTAATTTGGCTAAAATTTCAAACCCTGAGATTGAAAAAAACATTGCCATTCTCAATGCTATCGACAATAATATGATAAACCCCATAGATTCTATATGTAATCTATACAAAAATGGCACTTTGGTTTACCTAAACAGAACGCTTTTAGTCAATCATTTTCTTTCTTTGAATCACAAGATTGATTTGACTTTTAATAATAATTTGGAGTCTTATAACTATTACCCCAACACAAAATTTAATTCTGACGAACCTTGTGAAAATCTAAGTTTATTTTTAGATGAGGTAGATAGTGAAGTCACTTCTATTTTGGACCAATTGGATAAATATATTTTTGAGGTAAAAAAAGAGAAAAAATTGGTAGAAAAAGAAAGTCAACTGCTTAAAAAGTATGAATATCTGGTTCATCTAAACGACTCTTTAAAAAATTTAGATTTAAATAAACTTGCTGGCTTTGATTTGAATGAATCTATTAAACAATTTATAGATGTAGAATTAGCAAAATATACAGAATTGAATGTTGTTTCTGTAAAAATTGACCAAATTAATAATTATATCACTTGCTTTGAAAATGTGGAAAAACTGATTAATTCCGTTCAGCAAGTACCCAAGCAAATTGAAATCATAGAAGAGAAATATGTAGAGAATGTATTTAATCCCTACATCTCAGATTATATGGAGGAAATTAAAAGCCTAATATTTATAATAAATACAACACGGTGCTACTTCCTAAAATGTTTGAAGAATTTAAAACTATGAATTGTAGTAATTCACAATATGTTTTTCAGAATTTTGAAAACACTTACAATGGAATGCTAAGAGTTTTGGATGAAGACACAAGAAAAGTTGAACGTAAAGTTAAAAAAGAAGAAGATCCAGTTAAAATTTCTGATTTGTTGAATTTTAATCTAGTTTTTGAATGATGAAAAGAGTAGTATTATGCATATCGTTTCTTTTTATCACTTTTCTCAACTTCACACAAATGGATGATATTGTAGAAAAAGAATTCAGAGCGCCAGAATCTAATTTGTGGATGGGTTCATACAACCAGTTTAGAATTACGGATAAAATCTATTGGATGGCAGAGTTTCATTACAGAAGAGGCAATAATGAGAATGTTCCCTTTCTAGGAAAAATGTCACAAATCTACAATAGGCACGCTATCAACTACTTTTTTTCACCATCTTTCAATATGTCTTTAGGCGGTGTGTTGAGGTTGGATTTTACTCCAGACCCTGGAAATCCAGAATTTGAACCTTTAATTTACGAACCTAGAATTTGGCACGAATACTTATTCGCAATTCCTCTAGCTAACATTAGAATATATCATAGAATAAGACTTGAACACAGGTGGAGTAGAAGTAATCTTCTGGACAATAATGATTGGATTTTTAGAAATAGATGGCGATATAAATTTTATGCAAAAATCCCTTTGAATAAGAAAAAACTAGGCCCTGGAACGATTTATTTAAATCCTGAAGTGGAAATCATTCTGCAAAGTGGAAAAAATGTAAAGGGAAGCCACATTGAAGATTTGAGAATTAGCCCATTACTTTCGTATATTTATAATTCCAAAATCACTTATTCTACAGGTTTAATGTACACAATGGGGCAAAACCTAAATAATAGTATGGTTTACCGTCAAAGATTTATTTACCACTTTAAATGTTATATCTCACTAGATTTCAGAAAAGAAACCAAAAAAATTCCTAAAGTAAACATTTTAGATTAACAACTATATGAGCAAAAACCTGAAAATAATATTAATATCTTCTATTGTTGTAATGCTCATTATGACCATAACTGCTATTAACCTTTTGTTAAAAAGCAATCACTTAAGCAAAGAACTCCTCATAGAAAAAAATGCTTCAGACTCACTTACAAATAAAATAGAGTACCTCAATAAAAAAGCGATAGCAGATGACCTTTTTATAAATGGTAATTATGACGAAGCTTTGGCGATCTATTCGGAAATATCTGAGGAGTATAGTATAGCAAATCTTTATAATGAAAGATTAAACTTAATACCTCAAACAGAAAACAATAATAATGATTCTACTGTATTTATAACCGTAGAAGATAAAGCCAAAATTCAAGAATTACAGGAATTGTTTGATTTTCAATTAAAATGCAATGACAGTACCTTTAATGTGAAAGTTGATTCACTTGAAAATCTCTATAACGAAAAAATAAGTGAACTCGAAAAGGATTTAATTGCTGAAAAGAACAAGGAGAAAAGTTCAAAAATTTCCAAATTAAACTTTCAAAGTCTCAATGGTACTAAGATATTATATTTAGGCGAAGTAAAAAATAGTAAAGCCAACGGCAAAGGAATGGGACACTATGCATCAGGAAGCTTGTACTTGGGCGACTGGAAAGACAATCTCAAACACGATAGCAAAGGGTATTACAAATGGAGCAACGGAGATTGGTATGAAGGCGATTTTGAACTTGATAAAAGAACAGGAAAAGGTACTTATCATTGGGCTAATGGGGAGCGATATGAAGGAGAATGGCTGAATGACAAAAGAAGTGGAAAAGGAACATTATATGGAAAAGACAATAAAGTAATTCTTGATGGAACTTGGTATAATGATGAATTTGTGAAATAAACAACTATTTCAATTTCAAACCAGCATATACTTGAAATATTCTCGAAAGAGGTAATGTCCCTGAAACAGATATGTTGCCTCCATATCCTTGAACAGGAATAAAACTGTGGTTATATCTAATTCCTAAAAAAATATTGTCTGTCAACTTATATTCCACTCCAATTAATGTAGAATAATCAAACCTTGAAACATCGTTTCCAACAAATTTTGCTTGTTTTATATCATCTTCTATAAAACGATGTCTGCCTGCTATTAAAACAGAAGGCTGAAAACCAAAATTTAAATTAAATTTTTCTGTAACATCAACACAAAATAAAAGCGATATATCAAAATAGGCTAAACTAACACTATTTAGATTGGCTTGACTCCAACTCCAAGAGCCTTTTTGTGTCAACAATGCTTCTGTCCTGAAAAACAATCGCTCCGAAGCACCAAAATTTTTGTATCCTCCAATTTGTAGGCCTGGTCTAAAGTTAACCCCTGAAACATTTTTCAGAGATGAAAAAACAACCCCAGATTTCACTCCCATTTCTTGTCCAAAGTAAGTAGAAGAAATAGAAAATAATCCGATAAATATGATTAGAATATTTAGAGTGAGTTTCTGCATAAGAATGCAAAAATAGTAATTACAAAGGAAAATTTAGAAAAACGTTGTTAAATTTATTTACGTTCAATTCAAATAAAACTGATCGACCACCATTTTTTCTTGCTGAATGAGAATGCTTAGGAATTTTGCTTTGCCAGTAAGGAATTGGTTTCTTTTTTCTTCCGAATAACCCAAAAATTTAAATTTTTCCTCATCTGTCAAATTCAAAGATTTAACAATTTGTTTAAATGAGAAATAATCATTCAATTCGTCTGTTACATTTCTATCTAACAAAATCTCCAAATAATCTTTAACTTGACTCATTAAAGTGCCAGAAGGTTCTATGTTTAGCTCATCTAAAATAGTAACTGAACCAGCGGGATACAGTTTGTTTTCTGCTTGTCCTTCGAAATGCAAAATTTTAAAATTAGAGGTACATTCTACCAAAACATCTAGTTCGCCATTATCATATTTTTTTAGAATTTGCAATACATTCACCATAGAACCATATTCGCTCAGTGAAGTTTTAGTCTGGTAAGGAATTCCAAAATCCTTGTCGGATTTCATACAATCTGTAATCAACTGCAAATATCTCGGTTCAAAAATATGAAGCGTTGTTTGATCCCCAGGCAGCATAAACAACCTTAGTGGAAACAATCCTATTTCTTCATTTTGGTTTCGCATTTGCATTTGTTTTTATAAAAAATAATATCTTTGGCATTGTAAAATTCAGAAAAAAATGAGACAACTTTTAACTCCCAAACAATACATATTCACAATCGTTTTTGGATTACTCCTCAATATTGGGTATGCTCAAAAAACCAAAACCACCTATTACGTTGGTGTTTGGGACGGAAATATGATTCAAATAAACAATCCAAATGTAGTCGGAAAAAATAGTTTTTGCGTCAAAAAAATTGTAATTAATGGCAAAAAAATTAAAACTAACTACAAAATTGGTGGCATTGAAATCAATCCAGAGGAATTTAACTTTAAACCAGAAGACGAATTATTGATACAAATTGATTCCAAAAAAGACTGCGAACCTACTTTTCATTCCAAAGGGTTCAAGTTGCAACGAGATTAACTTTTTTAAACAAAAAAAGAGCGATAAAAATTACCGCCCTCTTCTAGTGTACAAATTAAAAAACTCAAAAGTTATTTACCACCTTTCATTTGTTGTTTTCCACCTGAATTGTTTTCTGATTTTTTTTGATGCATTTGTTTTTTAAACTCACGCTCGATGTGGTATAGTTTTGCTGTTCTTTTTACACCAATCACATCAATAAACTTTTGATTGTATGCTCTATCAATAGAAATGTGTTTTTCTTTTACATCAAAACCTTTCTCAATTAGTTCTTTTACTTCAGCATCTGTCATCTCGTCAATTTTCTCTCCTTTATCAGGCTTATGCTCTTTGAATTCTTTTCTCAATTCTTTTATTTTCGCTTCTTTTTCATTGAAAATAGGCCAAAACTTTTCAGATTCCTCAGTTGTTAAAGCCAGTTTTTCAGTTAAAAAAGCAATCTTTTTTGCTTCCATTTCTACTTTCTTAGTTTCTCCTTCTTTTTGTGCTGTTGCGCTTCCTATTCCAAACAATAGAAACATCGCCATTATTAAACTTACTTTTTTCATTTTATTTATTTTTTAATTGTTTATAATTCAAAATCATCTTCAAAATCGAAACCAATATCATCGCTGTATGTTTCGATTTCATTAAATTCATATTCGTAGATTAAACTTGCAATTTCGACTTCTAAATTTTCTTCAACTTCAAATAATGAAACTTCAATATCATCCATTTCTATAAAACCATCTTGAAAATCTGTTATATTAACAGACACACTTTGTGTCGTTTCACTAGACTTAGAAGAAGGTTTAAAAATGAAAACTCCCAAAACAACAGCTGCTGCGATTGATAAATTTACAACCATAGTAATGAGCACTTTCCTTTTCTTTTTATTTGATTTTTTATTTTTAGGATGTAACTCATTCTCGATTTTATTAGAAAAATTCTCAAAATAATCAGAAGGAATCTTAAAATTATTTTGCTTGGGAATTTGATTTAATATTCCGTTTTCCTCTTGCTCGATATGTTGATTATTGTTTTGCATATGTTTCTTTGACTTTTGAAAATTAAAAAGGTTTAATTGCTTTTTAAAAATTCTTCAATTTTTTTTACAGCAAGGTGATAATTAGCTTTCAAAGCACCTTCTGAAGTCCCTAAAACCTCTGATATTTCAGAATATTTCATTTCTTCATAGTATTTCAAATGAAATACCATTCTTTGCTTTTCGGGAAGCGTTGCTATTGCGTTTTCTAATTTTTGTTGAATTGCTTCTCCATCCATATCTGCTGGATGTGCATCGGATTTAAATTCATAAATATGATTTACATCAATATTATTTTTGAACTTTTTATTTTTTTCGATAAAAGAAAAAACTTCATTAGAAGCAATTCTAAAAAGCCAAGTATAGAGTTGACTTTCACCTTTAAAATTTTCTAAGCCTTTCCAAATTTTAATAAAAGTGTTTTGCAAAATATCATCAGCATCATCGTGAGAAATTACAATTCTCCTAATATGCCAATACAAACGTTCTTGATAAGAAGACATCAAGAGTTTCAGTGCTTCTTGATGTTTTCCTACTTTATAAAGCGAAATTATTTTTAAATCGTTATCTATTTGCATTCAAGGTTTGAAAAAGTGTTATTTCCTTTTCAAAACATTTTGCGCTGCAATGACAATATTTTCAGAAGTTAATCCATATTTCTCCATCAACTGATCTGGCGTTCCACTTTCTCCAAAAGTATCATTCACCGCTACATACTCCATTGGAGATGGCAACGATTTTGATAATAATTGAGCAATAGATTCTCCTAAACCTCCTGCAAGTTGATGTTCTTCTGCTGTCACAACACATTTTGTTTTGCTTACAGAATCTAAGACTGCCTTTTCGTCCAAAGGTTTAATCGTATGAATATTTATTACTTCTGCACTGATTCCTTTTTCCTCCAAAACCTTTGCTGCTTCTAGTGCTTTCCAAACCATATGTCCTGTAGCAAAAATAGAAACATCTGTTCCTTCCGAAAGTACAATTGCTTTTCCTATTTCAAAAGGCATATCTTCTGGAATAAAAATAGGAACACTAGGTCTTCCAAACCTCAGATATACAGGCCCTTCGTGTTTTGAGATAGCTAAAGTTGCTGCTTTCGTTTGATTGTAATCACAAGGATTTATAACCGTCATATGAGGCAACATTTTCATCATTCCGATGTCTTCCAATACTTGATGAGTTGCACCATCCTCACCTAAGGTTAAACCTGCGTGAGAAGCACAAACTTTAACGTTTTTTCCAGAATATGCAATCGATTGTCTAATTTGATCATACACTCTACTGGTAGAAAAATTGGCAAAAGTTCCCGTAAATGGAATATATCCTCCAATAGTTAGTCCAGCAGCAATTCCCATCATATTTGCTTCAGCAATTCCTACTTGGAAAAATCTATCTGGATGATTTTTTTGGAAATCTCCCATTTTGAGAGACCCTATTAAATCCGCACAAAGTGCCACCACTTTTTCGTTTGTTTTACCCAATTCTGTTAAGCCATCTCCGAAACCAGATCTGGTGTCTTTCTTTCCAAGTACAGGATATTCTTTCATTTTTTTATTTTTTATTAATTCAAATGTTTTTTTAAAAATTGACTAATTCTTCATAGCCAGGACTAATTGTAAATTCTTTTTGTATTGTTTGAGCGGTAGAAATTGAACTCTCTTTTCTGTATACTATTTTGTATTTTCCAGGTTGTAAAGCTATGGTTTTAGATTGGAAACTATCTTCAATATTACAAACCCAAATTTCTTGTCCTTCTTTTAATACAAATAACTGACAAGGGCCATTTCTTTTTTGAACCGTAACATAGCCGTTTTTTTGTATGGTAATATTGGAATTAAGACCTTGTTTAATATTCACATCAGTCATATAAATTCTCGGCAAAGTGAGAATTTCAATATCATATTTTCCAACAATGTATTTGTGATTCGAATTCATTTCTTGAATATTTAAGGTATTCATTTCTCCTTTTTTTCGAACAATACAGTTTATTTTGGAGTTGGGATCTCCATTTATTCTTAAATCTAAGTAACCTTGAGGCGCGTCAACTTCAATGATATTGTGAGTTCCAGGCACCAAAGTAATGTCATCCAAAATTTGCTCTGGAGTAGTATGCACGACTAATTTGTATTTAAAAATTGGATTCAATGATATAGTATCTGGCACACGTCTTAAATTCATAGTGTGCATATACGTTTCGGTAAGTTTATTATGTTTCTTTTGATAAAAAGACATCGTAACATCTGTTTCTGTAACTTTTCCTTTAATATCTTTTAGATTTACTTGAACAGTGGTGTTGTTTACTGCTTGACTAATTACATAACTCAAAACAGATTTGAAAGAATCTTCGGTTTCTGCACTCAGGAACTCTCCTACACATTGAAATTGTCCTAAATAACTTGTGTCTAGTCCAACTCCTATGATAAATGGTTTTAGTTTGATGCCTTTGCTATTAAGTGCTCTTGCTACAGCACAAGGGTCGCCATCACAAGCTTCAATTCCATCCGTAATAAGAATAATGACATTTTTGCAATTGTCACAATCTGGGAAATCCATATTTCCTGCTTGTTCTAATGAAAGTGCTATAGGAGTAGTTCCTTGGCAGTCTATTCCTCTTATTTTATCTTTGATTTTGATAACATTAGTTTTGGCATCATTAAACGGAACTTCTAGTTTAGTGTCACTACAATCTTGTTGTCCAGGAACAATTTTGGTTTGATGTCCATAAACCCTAAGCGCTAATTCAATATTGGGCAATTCATAAAATTCATCCAAAGTTTGAGTGAGTAACTCTTTGGCAACTTTAATTCTAGATTGCTTTTGCCATTGAGCATTCATACTATTGGAAGCATCGAATATAAAAAGTATTCTAATTTTCTCTACATCATCTTGAGCCTTAACCGTATTCGAAAACACGATAAATACTAGCAAAAATATACTGAATAATTTATTCATAATCATTTTTAATGATGTGACTCCAATAATAATTCCAAAAACTAATAATCTCCTAATGTTTCAGGAATTTGACTTAATGCGTTAGCTAACTGTTCGTCATTAGGTGGAGAACCGTGCCATTTGTGGGTGCCCATCATAAAGTCAACACCTTGCCCCATTTCGGTTTTCATAATAATCATAATTGGCATTCCTTGCCTTGTTTTTGCTTTAGCAATGGCCATTACTTGTAAAATATCTTTGATATCGTTGCCATTCATTTCTAAAACAAACCATCCAAAAGCTTCAAATTTAGCTCTTAAATCTCCTAATGGCAATACATCATCAATGTCTCCGTCAATCTGTTTGTGATTGTAATCCACTGTGGCAATCAAATTATCCACTTTATTTCCTGCTGCATACATTGCGGCTTCCCATATTTGACCTTCTTGAAGCTCTCCATCTCCGTGAAGACAATAAACCAAAGATTTATCATTGTTGAGTTTTTTTGCCAATGCTGCACCAATTGCTACAGACATTCCTTGTCCAAGAGAACCAGAAGCAATTCTCACTCCAGGCAATCCTTCATGCGTAGTTGGGTGTCCTTGAAGTCTGGTATTAATTTTTCTAAAAGTTTTTAATTCTTCTACAGGAAAATAGCCTGTACGAGCAAGAACACTATAAAAAACAGGCGAAATATGTCCGTTTGATAAAAAGAAAAGATCTTCATTTTTCCCATCCATTGTGAAATTGTTTGGATTGTGATTCATAATATCTTGGTACAAACTTGTAATGAAATCAGCACAGCCTAAAGAACCACCTGGGTGTCCAGATTGAACTGCGTGAACCATTCTAACAATGTCTCTTCTAACTTGTTGAGCAAAATTCTCTAATTGATTTACTTTTTCGTGCATCCTTATTGTTGTTTTATTCGTCATCAAAAGTAAGTATTCCATACAAAACAGCAAAACTTTTGAATGAACATTAAGATTTCAATAAAGCTAACAAAATGTTACGTTTTTTTGATATTAAATCCTTAATTTTGTATTTTAGAAATTTAAACCAAAGAGTAATGAAGCATTTAACAATGATTATATTTTTATTAATCGCCTTTAGTTCAATCGGACAAAGTTTAAATACCGATGAAAGATTGTTGAAAAAATTTTCTCAGGAAGAGATCAACAGTATGAGTGAAGAGGATTTGAAATTTGAAATATTTTGTTTAGACAACTCATTTACCATAGAAAATTATTCAGATAATAAAGAAGAAAACAACTTTCCATTAAATGGAGGTAGAAAAATAGAAAACCTAAATAATATAAATTTAGAGGATTTAAATATTAAAATTAAAGATGATATTCAATATTTTAAAATATCTTATGAGCAAAAAGTACTAGTTGTAAAGTCTCTAAATCAATTAAAAGAAGAATATAAAAAATCTATAAAATAAAATGAAGATGAATTTGAGAGTATTATACATAATTTCCCTTTTAAGTTTTCATTCCTTATATGGACAAATTCTTATAACAGATACTGATTATACAGGGGCTAATTCTTGTAACTGTAACCCAACTTTTAGTGATGGAACTGTTACCAACTTTTTCGATTCGGGTGGAAATTTAAATGATTATTCATCCAATGAAGATGAAAGTATCACTTTTTGTCCTGATGCAACAGGAAGTAAAGTTGGATTACTTTTTGGGACCAATGTTGGTTTTGTTTGGGATGTACTTGCTTCTGACACTGTTTATATCTATGACGGCCCTACAACAGCAAGTCCATTGTTAGTAAAGGGAAACTCTGATTCTCATCCTGCTGGTTTTCCTGCAGGACTTACAACCGCAACATGGGCAAATACTTCTGGTTGTTTAACAGTTCAGTTTAAAAGTGATGCATCTAATCAAGCACAAGGTTGGGCCGCTAACGTATCTTGTGGTAACTATACGCAACCTTTTCAAATTGGTATGCAGGCTTTGATTGGAGTAGGAGAGGCGAACGGTGCAGGAGATCAGATAGATGACATGACAAATCAGTCAATTACAGCTGCGCTTCCAGATACTGGTTATGTTAATGTTTGTCTTGGAGATTCAATACTTTTTATTTCAAAACCTGTTTTCCCATATGAACCTGGAGGATCTATGGCTCCAACTAGCGGAGGCGGTTACGTTCAGACTGGTAACTTCACTTCTCTTTGGGAGTTTAGTGACGGAACATCACATGTGGGAGATTCTGTTTGGTTTGTTCCAACTGCTAGAACAGGTTATTTTGTTCAGTTAAGAGTTACAGAGCCAATGGGATTGTTTGATGTAATCATGTCAAAAGTGAGAGTCTCCACAGTTCCTAGTTTTGAAACTTGTCGTCCTTTAGATGATGAACTATGTATTGGGCAAGCTACGACTTTAATTGGTGGAATTACCCAAAGTGACACTGCTGGTGTTTCTTCTGTTGGTTCAGCTTTTCAAATTCAAGGAAGTTTTGCGGCACAAACTTATCTTCCAGATGGTTCTGGTCAAAATTATACAACTCCAATTAATATTGCTGGATTTCCTGCAGGTATGACTTTACAAAACTTAGGCGATTTAGAATCAGTTTGTGTAGATATCGAACATTCTTATTTAGGTGATTTGGAGATGATGTTAACTTGTCCTAATGGACAAAGTGTAAATATTTTTAATTCATTTACTGGTAATGGTTTATTTCCAGGAGGTTTTGGTGGTGGAGGAACATTCCTTGGTGGAGCAAATGATACAGGAACTAATGGTGTACCAGGTACTTGTGAAACCTATTGTTTTTCTGAAAACCCAGGGGCTTTACCTGCTTGGGTAAATGGGTACAATACAGTACCTACTTCTTTTCCGGCAGGTTGTGGTTTTGGAAATTGTTTAATGGTGGAGCCGGGTACATACAATCCTGAAGAATCTTATGTTGCTGCACTTGCAGGGTGTCCTCTTAATGGAACTTGGACATTAACGGTTAGAGATAATTTACTTTCAGATGATGGGTTTATTTGTGAATGGGGAATTTATTTCGATGCTGCTTTAAATCCAAACAACGAAACTTATTCTCCTACTATTGTTTTTGACGAATGGCTTTCAGATCCAACAATTATAACTGGAACAAACGATACAGCAGTTGTTGTTGCGCCTAATGTTGTAGGAAATTATAATTATACGTTTCAAGTTACTGATAACTATGGCTGTAGTTATGATACAGTAGTTACTGTAGTTGTAAAACCTGGACCCTCTATTGCACCAGGAGATACGACTTGTAACGATTTCTTTACCTTTACAAATACTTTTGCGCCTAGCGAAGGTGGGGTAAGTGGTGGAATATGGTCTTACACTGGTCCTGGAAATTTAGCTATTACAACTTCTCCTACAGGACCTCCAACTACAACTTTTATCAACCCAACAATTACACCAAGTGTAAACGGAACTTATGATGTATCATTTACAGATAATGTTTGTAATTATACCGTGACTTCCTCCTTTACATTCTTGGATGATCCTGTAGCAGTAATATTTGGAGAAGATACCATTTGTCAAGGAGATTCAGCTAAATTGTTTACTATACTTCAAGAAGGTGAAACAGTAATGTGGTTGAATGATAATAATGCTATCATTTCTACAGATACTAATGCTTTGGGAATAACAGATGGAGTATATACAGTTGTTGTAACGAATGTTTGTAGTTCAGACGAAGCTTCTATGAATGTAGTAATTCAACCTTGTGAAGTTCCTAATGTTATTACGCCAAATGGTGATGGTAAAAATGATTTTTTCTATACCAGATATGCTGATGTTTATCCTGATGTAAATCTTACTATTTTCAATAGATGGGGAAGAATCGTATATCAAAATGAGGCATATGACAATACTTGGGATGGAGAAAAAACCAACGGAAATGAATTAAATGGTGGTGTTTATTACTATATTATGACTTGGGATGGAGGAACTAAAGATGAAAAGGGAACAATTACTGTTTTTAGATAAATCAATATCATTATAACTAATTTTAAGGCTGTCAATATCTATTGATAGCCTTTTTAGATTCTACTTGTGTATATTTGTGTTGATAACAAGTGTTTTCAATTTTGAACTCGTATTATCATTATGGTAATTTTGTATGAATACTATCTTAAAGCAAATTAAGTTATCAAATTGGTGTATACAATACAATGAGTGTTTTAAAGAAATTGGCTGGTCAAACTGCTATTTACGGTGTAAGTAGTATCGTTGGTCGTTTCTTAAATTTTTTATTGACTCCATTTTATACTTCCAAGGGAATGTTTTCGGAGGAGCAATTTGGTATCATTACAGAAATGTATGCGTATGTGGCGTTTTTGGTTGTGTTTCTTACTTATGGAATGGAAACAGCATTCTTTAGATATTCTACCAAAACAGAAATTGACCACAAAAAAGTGTATAGCAACGCTTTGTATTCTGTAACTACCACTTCTATACTTTTTGTAGTTTTAGCCATATTTTTTGCGCAACCGATAGCCAATTGGTTGGTATATCCAGAACATTCGGAATATGTTATTTGGTTTGCTTTTATTGTTGCATTGGATGCCTTGAGTTCTATTCCATTAGCCAAACTTAGAAAAGAAAATAAGGCCAAAAATTTTGCCTTTATAAACATCGTAAATGTAGCCGTAAACATAGGTCTTAATTTGTATTTTTTATTGTATTGCAAGAGCAATTATGACGCAGGAAACACCAATTGGTTGATCAATCTAACCTATAGTCCAGAAGTTGGAGTAGGGTATGTCTTTATTTCTAATTTAATAGCTAGCATTACTAAATTTGTACTTTTAGGAGCTCAGCTACAGTATTCAGGTAAGTTTGATTGGCAATTATTCAAAGGAATGTTTTCTTATGCTTTTCCAATGTTGTTTGTAGGATTGGCAGGAATTATCAATGAAATGCTGGATAGAACTATCTTGAAAGAAATTCTAACTGAAACTTATATCGCAAAAGAAGGCTTAACACATCAAATGGCAAATTCAAAAGCGCTTGCAGAGTTGGGTGTTTACGGAGGAAATTATAAAATCGCAATGATTGTTTCAATGTTTTTGCAAGCCTATAGATATGCAGCTGAACCATTTTTCTTTAATCAAGAAAAGGAAAAAGATGCTAGAAAAACGTATGCGAAAGTGATGAATTATTTTGTGGTAATTGTTTCTTTGATGTTTTTAGCAATAGCAATGAACTTACAAATCGTGAAATATTTTACGCCTAATCCTGCTTTTTGGGAAGGATTAAAAGTTGTGCCGATTTTATTAGGCGCAAATGTTTTATTTGGTATTTACCTCAACCAATCTATTTGGTATAAATTGGCAAGCAAAACGAGTTATGGAGCGATGATTAGTATTATAGGCGCTGTGGTTACTGTGGTCATTAATTATTCATTAATTCCAACTTATGGGTATATGGCTTCTGCTTGGGCTACTTTTGCTTGTTTTGCTGTAATGTTGATTATCTCTTACATTGTTGGACAAAAAATTTACCCAATACCTTACAACTTGAAAAAAGTTGGTTTTATAGTGATTTTGACCCTTGTTTTGTTTTTAATAAAAATCCCAGTGGACATCACAAGAGACTTTTCTTGGTTAGAATTTTTCTACAATAATTTCTTGATTGGCGTTTTTATACTAGCAGTTCTTTTTATTGATAAATCGATGATGAGAATTGTAATGTCAAAGGTTAGGAAAGAGGTTTGATGGATGCTTGATGGAAGATGGGAAATGTTTGATGTTTGATGTTTTATGGGAAATCAGAAATTTGAAATAGGAAAGAGTGAGACAATGAAATAATTGGTTTAATGTACTTGTCACATCGACCTTGTGGAGATGTCTAAATGATAAAAACTAAATTTGAAAATGAAATTAGATAAAAAAACTTTACAGACGCTTCGGTCTATACAAGTGTGAACTTTGCGTAAATTCTTTATAGACGCTTTGGTCTATAAAAGTGCGTGTCTTTGCGGTTAAAAGAAACTTTATTATGTTTGATAGAAATTAATTTTAAGAAATTACAATATATGATATACCTACTTAAAACTTTAATTGAATAAAATCTTGAAAAGCTTATTTTTTTAATTAAAAAGTGAGTTGTAAAACATTTTTTATATATTTGCAATCGATTTCAGTGTGTCCTCTACATTTCTTTATTGAGGATTACCCAAATTTACATTTACAAATTGTTATACCAAAACAACAATACTATCATAGTTAATCTCTATTTCATTATATGTACGATATAAAAAAACTGAACAGCCTTAAATTGGCTGAGTTAAAAGATGTTGCAGTTGAACTGAACATTACCAAATTCGATAAATTAAAAAAACAAGATTTAGTTTACAGAATTCTAGACGAGCAAGCAATGGTCTTGGCTAAGAAAGAAACAACCAACAAAACAACAACTGAAAGAAGACCTAAA
Organism: Flavobacteriales bacterium; assembly: GCA_018401455.1. Classification (GTDB taxonomy): domain Bacteria; phylum Bacteroidota; class Bacteroidia; order Flavobacteriales_D; family Parvicellaceae; genus Parvicella. Next base: position 17,667 of record JAGYKU010000018.1, on the reverse strand, counting down.
ACGGCTAGACCTAAGGTGGAAAGACCTAAAGTAGAAGTTAAAACAAATCCTGTTGTTGCTGATACAGAAAAACCAGAGGAAAAATCTACTGATGCTACATCAAATACTAAAACTTCTAATAATCAAAGAAATACTAGAAGAAAACCAAATAATAAGCCTAATACCAACACAAACGAGAATCCAGATCTATTTTCAGCAACTGAAAAGAAAAAATCTCCTTTAAAAGTTGAAGTGACTTTGGCTAAAGATAGAGTTAAAGAAAATAAAGAAAATCCTAAAGAAGAGGCAGATGATTCTCAAAACTTTAACAAACAAGAAAAACCGACTAGCAAGCCTAATCATAATAACAACCCCAATCAAAACCCTAACGCAAATCCTAATCAAAACCCTAACGCTAACGGGAATAGAAATAACAACAATCCGAATCAAAACCCAAATCAAAACCCAAATCAAAATCCTAACAGAAACCAAAAAACAAAGAAAGATCCTGCGATGGAGCACGGATACAACTTTGATGGAATGGTTTTCAATGAAGGTGTTTTGGAATTGATGCCAGAAGGATATGGATTTTTAAGATCTTCAGATTACAATTACTTATCTTCTCCAGATGATGTTTATGTATCGCAAGCGCAAGTGAAAATGTACGGACTCAAAACAGGTGATACTGTAAAAGCAATGATTCGTCCACCGAGAGAAGGAGAACGTTATTTTCCTTTGATTAAAATTCAAAGTGTGAATGGTCGTGATCCAGAATGGATTAGAGATAGGGTTCCTTTTCAATACCTTACACCACTTTTTCCAGACGAAAAAATCAATCTTACAGGTCACGCTAAAGAGACTTTAAGTACTCGTGTAATGGATTTGTTTGCACCTATTGGAAAAGGACAAAGAGGAATGATTGTGGCACAACCTAAAACAGGTAAAACTGTTCTTTTGAAAGATGTTGCCAATGCTATTGCAGCGAATCATCCAGAAATATATTTGATTGTTTTATTGATTGACGAAAGACCGGAAGAGGTTACAGATATGCAAAGAAGTGTAAAAGCGGAAGTTGTGGCTTCTACTTTTGATGAACCAGCAGAAAGACACGTGAAAGTAGCTAATATTGTTTTGGAAAAAGCCAAAAGAATGGTGGAATGTGGACACGATGTATGTATTCTTTTGGACAGTATCACTAGATTGGCAAGAGCTTACAATACTGTAATGCCTGCATCTGGAAAAGTATTGACGGGTGGTGTGGATGCCAATGCACTTCAAAAACCAAAAAGATTCTTTGGTGCAGCTAGAAAAATTGAAAACGGAGGTTCTTTGACCATCTTGGCTACAGCACTTACAGATACTGGTTCTAAAATGGATGAAGTAATTTTCGAAGAATTCAAAGGAACTGGAAATATGGAGTTGCAATTGGATAGAAAAATTGCCAACAGAAGAATTTTCCCTGCTATCGATATTATTGCTTCTGGAACAAGAAGAGACGATTTGTTGATGAGTAAAGAAATGCTACAAAGAATTTGGTTACTTAGAAAATATGTTGCAGATATGAATCCAGTAGAAGCAATGGATTTCCTAAAAGACAGAATGAACGGAACTAAGAGTAATGAGGAATTCCTCGTTTCGATGAATGGATAAATTGTTTTTGTTTTTATAGTGATGAGAATATCAAAACTAAAATATGAACAACTCCTAGAAAGCGTATTGAAATTTGATGAACCCAACATCAATACAAGTTTTGCGAGTATTCCTGAAGACAATGATTTAGAAAGATTTTTTGATCAATCAATTTTTCCTGAAAGTTTTTCTAACAAAAGTGTTTTGGGAATGGATATTTTTCAATATTCTCAATATGATTTAAAAAAACAAACTTTGATACCATTCTTGTTCAAATTGATTCAAGAAGCGGTTTTAAAAAATTGTATAAAAAGCAATTCTTATCTTTTCCAGAAATACAAGGATAAAGAAAAATTACTCAAAGACTTTATTCATACTGGAGATGGAGGGTTTCAAATTTTAGATACACCCTTGCACGCCATTGCATTAGCAATCAATTTTGAATTGTTTCTAAGGTATTATAATTCTTATCATTTTTTTCCAAAGTTGAGAAAAACTATTGGTCCAATTTCTTTGAGATATACCATTTCATCGGGAACTATTTTTCAATTCGACCAAAACTATTTTGGACCTGCAATTATCAATTGCGCCAGAATGATTAATAAAGACAATTTGAACAGATGTTTGCTTGACCAAAACACCTTTGATTGGTTTATGCATCATATGATGGGAGTGGAGAATTTACAATTTGCTTCTATAGAAGATATTGCTTCCTATCCTGCTTTTGCTATGTATGATCTAAAAAAAGCAAATGATTCTGAAATGCTTTTTACGCACAAAAAAGATTTTTCTTTTCAAAAAATAATATCGACTGATGTGCAAAAAATAGGGCAAATAACTGCCAAAAACACCAGTTTAGATATCTATAATTTACATCTTCAATATTTGGGATCTATTCAAGAAGCTCAAGAAAAACCAATCGCAGTAACTATCGGAAATTTAAATTTAAGCGGAATTGATTAAGTTCAGTTTGCTGTGTTTTCTTTTGTTTTTGATGAGTCATATTTTTATCACTCAAATTCATTTTGACACCGTTTATTTTGATACAAAAAATATAAACGAGAAAACTGACCATAGTACTCAACTTAATCAATTGATAAAGAATGCTGAGTCTAATACAGTCATTTATTTTACTGAAGGTACTTATTATTTTCAAAATACCATAAAACTCAAAAGCGATATTCAAATTGTGGGGGAGTCTATAGAAAATGTGAAATTCATTTTTGATTTGGGAGGAAAAAATAACCTTTTTAATATTCATGGTAGGTTAGAAAAAGGCAAAGATTCTATTCAGAATGAAATTGCTTCGAAAAGCGCTAAAATTATTGGAAATTTTATTGATTTCAAAGTAAGTGATTTATTTTTTGTGTATCAATCTAATCCTGCTGTTGAACTTTCTACATGGGCAACGAAAAGTCTCGGACAGTTGATGGAAGTTTCTAAAGTATATAAGGACTCGATTCTATTCAAAAATGAATTTGGGTTAGTTTATTCAAAAGAATCCTTTCCAATTATACAAAAGGTACATGCGATTAGAAATGTCGTTTTCAAAAACTTCAGTATTGAAAGAAAAGATGCTACGAGTTTTCAAACTTCGCATTTTGATTTTGATTATTCGGCCTATTGTTCAATAGAGAATGTAAAATCTCACAACGCTAATTTTGCACATGTAGCAATGAGCCATTCTTACAACGTTTCCATTTCAAATTCCCAATTTTATGACGCTTTCAATCATGGAAATGGAGGTAAAGCGTATGGCGTTTGTTTTCAATTTAATACCTCTCAAAGTAAAGTCGAGAATTGCTATTTTCACAAACTTAGACACGCCATTATTTTACAATCTGGCGCAAATTACAATGATATTAATATGAATTATATTTCGGATAGTTATTGGACAGATGTGAAATTGCCCAAAGATGCTGCTGGTGATATTGTGCTGCATGGAAACTATCCTTTCAATAATATGATTTATGGTAATATTTGCAACAATATAGTTGTGGACAGGTCTCACGGCTTGAATGGCGTTGACAATGTAATTATGCGCAATCGAACTTTGAATTATGGTATCTTTATTCAAAGAAAAAGTGCTACGAAAATAGCTTTGTATAATAATGATATTGAAAAAAATGGATTCTTAAAAGGTAGGATTAGATGTAAAAATAAAGACGTGGAATTTTATGCTAATCGAATCAATGGTAAAATGTATAAACCTAAAATATTTATTGAAGAACAAAATTGTAACGAAATTGTCAAAAATATGAAAGATTTCAAGATTGGTTATCCATGTGATTTTGATAAGTTTTACAATGAAACTTACAATAGGTTCAAAGAATGAAATTTTAATTGTGTAAGTTTGCCAAGTATAAATCACTTTAAATAATAAAAGTTAATTATGTCAAAATTCAATGAATTAATCAAAGGGGAAACTCCTGTAGTAGTTAGTTTTTATGCCGATTGGGCACCTACTTGTGATGATGTGACTTCTCAATTAAAATCATTAAAACAAGAAGTTGGAGATGTTTTCAAAATTATTAAAATTGATTTTGATAAAAACGAATCAGTAGCCAGCAAACTCAATGTTCAAGGCGTACCAACGGTCATTTTATTTAAAGAAGGAAAAGTGTTGTATAAATCTGCCGGTACTTTTGACTCCGAAATCATGAAGGAAAAATTAGAATTGATTTGATTAATGTGTCTATGTGTCAATGTACCAATTTACCAATGTTCTAATGAATTTGTATTTTTCACTTTTTTTCCTATTTCACGATGTCTCCAATTATTAAATTAAAATTCTTTTCAACCGAAATGTTAAATAAGTTCATAATTTCTTAATTCTAAATTCTCACATTTCGAATTGCAGTGTATCTTTGCTAAATATTAATAAGTAGTCAATCATCTAATCATAAAAATATGTTACATTCAGCATTTTCAAACAGGCATATTGGACCATCAGAAAGTGATATTCAATCTATGCTTCAAACAATTGGTGCTTCATCAATTACCGAATTGATAGACAAAACAGTACCTGCTCACATTAGACTCAAAGAGGAATTGAATATTCCAGAGGCTCAAAGTGAGTTTGAATACCTTAAAGAGTTGGCGCAAACAGCTGCTAAGAATAAGCAATTTAGAAATTACATTGGATTAGGTTATTACGGAACCATTGTTCCCTCTGTTATATTAAGAAATGTGCTCGAAAATCCAGGATGGTACACAGCATATACTCCTTACCAAGCAGAAATTGCTCAAGGTAGGTTAGAAGCTTTGTTGAATTTTCAAACTATGGTCATTGATTTAACAGGAATGGAAATTGCAAACGCATCTTTGCTGGATGAAGGAACTGCAGCAGGTGAAGCAATGATTATGTTCTACAATTCTAGAAGTAGAGCACAAGTTAAAGATAATATTGTAAAGTTTTTTGTAGATGAAAACTGTCTCGAACAAACGATTTCTGTACTTCAAACAAGAAGTACTCCTTTGGGAATTGAATTGGTGATCGGAAGTTACAAAGATTTCAAACCTACATCAGAATATTTTGGGGCATTAGTGCAATATCCAGATTGTTCAGGAGAGATAAATGATTATTCAGAATTTACATCGGCATGTCACGAAGTGGGTGTTAGTGTTTGTGCAGCAGCAGATATCATGAGTTTGGTATTGCTAAAATCTCCAGGTTCATGGGGTGCAGATTGTGTAGTAGGAACTTCACAAAGATTTGGTGTTCCAATGGGATATGGTGGACCACATGCTGCATTTTTTGCTACAAAAGACAGTTTCAAAAGACAAATTCCAGGAAGAATTATTGGGGTTTCTATTGATAGTAATGGAAAACCAGCGATGAGAATGGCCCTTCAAACTAGAGAGCAACATATCAAAAGAGGAAGTGCTACATCTAATATATGTACTGCTCAAGCATTGTTGGCAGTGATGGCTTCAATGTATGCTGTATATCACGGACCAGTTGGTCTGAAAGAAATTGCAAAAGAAATTCATAGCAAAACAGCAACTTTAGCGAATGCTTTGGCAGAATTAGGATATGAAGTACAAAACGAAAATTATTTCGATACTTTAACGGTCGCTGTTGCCAACGTTTCTGAACTAAGAAAAAATGCAGAAGCTGCAGAAATTAACTTCGCGTATTTTAATGAAGGTGTTTCGTTGAGTATTGATGAGACAACTTCTGAGGAAGATTTAATGGACATCATCAATGTATTTGCAGTTTCTAATGGAGGTTCTTTTGACGCTGTCAAAGTAGTTGAAGGAAATTTATCTTCAACTTTTTTGAGAACAGATGCAATTTTAACACACGAAACATTCAATTCTTATCATTCAGAAACTGAAATGATGAGGTATTTGAAAAAATTAGAAAATAAAGATATTTCATTAGTACACTCTATGATTGCATTGGGTTCTTGTACAATGAAATTGAATGCTGCAAGCGAATTGATTCCAATTACTTGGCCTGCTTTTGCAAATATGCACCCATTTGCTCCAGTTAATCAAGTGGAAGGTTACACTCAAATCATCAACGAATTGGATGCTTATTTGAGTGAGATAACAGGTTTTGCAAAAGTTACTTTCCAACCTAATAGTGGAGCGCAAGGAGAATATGCAGGACTAATGGTGATAAGAGCGTATCATTTAAGTAGAGGAGATCATCACAGAAATATTTGTTTGATTCCTTCTTCTGCGCACGGAACAAATCCAGCAAGTGCTGTTATGGCAGGTATGGAAGTCGTTGTGGTAGGATGCGATGAGCATGGAAATATTGATATTGCAGAATTAAAAGAAAAAGCAACACAACACAAAGACAATTTAAGTTGTTTGATGGTGACGTATCCTTCTACACACGGAGTTTATGAAGATGGAATTACTGAAATCACTTCTATCATTCACGAATTCGGTGGGCAAGTATATATGGATGGAGCCAATATGAACGCACAAGTTGGTTTGACAAGTCCTGGAAATATCGGAGCAGATGTTTGTCATTTGAATTTACACAAAACATTTGCTATACCTCACGGAGGAGGTGGTCCTGGTGTTGGCCCAATTGGAGTAGCTAAGCACTTAGCACCTTTTTTACCAGGTAATCCATTTGTACAAACAGGAGGAGATAAAGCAATCACAGCGATAAGTTCAGCACCTTTCGGAAGTGCACTTATTTTATTGATTTCTTATGCTTATATCAAAATGCTTGGAAAAGATGGTGTGAGAGAAGCAACTGAAATGGCAATTTTAAATGCAAATTATATCAAAGCTAGATTAACACCAAGTTATGATGTGTTGTATTTAGGAAAAAATGGAACTGTTGCTCACGAAATGATTTTGGATTGTAGAGATTTCAAAAAAGATGCAGGAATTGAAGTGGAAGATATTGCTAAAAGATTAATGGATTATGGTTTTCATGCACCAACTGTTAGTTTTCCTGTTGCTGGTACCTTAATGATAGAACCTACAGAAAGCGAATCAAAACAAGAATTAGATACATTTTGTGATGCGATGCTAGAAATTAGAAAAGAAATTGATAGAGTAGCACAAGGTATTTTTGATAAAGAAGACAATCCTTTGAAAAATGCGCCTCATATTGCAGAAGTAATTATAAGTGACAATTGGAATAAAAACTATTCTAGAGAAACAGCTGCATATCCATTACCTTATCTAAGAGAAAACAAATTTTGGGTAAGCGTTGGTAGAGTTAATAATGCTCATGGAGATAGAAATTTAATTTGCACTTGTCCCTCAGTTGAGAGTTATGCTCACGCATAGACTTAAATAGAAATATAGTTTACTTAAAGGAGTCTTTTAACAAGACATTCCTTTTTTGTTAATTAAATATTATGGTTTTACTTGTATAATTAAGATGTTTTAACGTAAATTTGCATTACTTAAACCAAAAAAATATTAAAGAATGAAAAAAATTTACTTAAGTTTATTAGCTGCATCGCTTGTTACAGGTGCTGTAGCACAAAATGTAAACAATATTCAACCTATTAAAAAGAACGTTGAAATTGGAAAAACTACAAAGTACTATTGATAGAGGCTAGGGTTTCTAAATTTTCAAGCAGTCACTATCAACAAAAGTTTACTATTTATTCACAAGATTTTGAATCTGTAACTGCTCCAGCTTTACCTGCTGGAATTACTAGTTCTTCTGATCCTTCTGCTGGTCACCCTGGATGGTATACTGGTAATGAAGTTCAAGCTAATATAGGTGGATTTTGGCCAGTTCCAAATAATGGAAGTTCATTGTTTGCAATGACAAATGATGACAACTATGATGACAATTTATTGTAATGAAATGTTAATCATGCCTTCTCAAAATTTATCAGCATACTCAAATGTTGTAGTTGGTTTTGATGTTTTTCATGATCAAGGATATGGTTCTGGAAGTGCAATAGTTAGAGTTTCTCTAGATGGAGGTACTAGTTTTACAGATGTTTATACTATTCCTGTTGATGCTGCAATTTGTAAGTTTATTAGTTGATTTAATCTGCATATGATGGAGAAATCGGCCGTGCAGTTGCATTTGTGGAACGATGGAGGAGATTGTACACCTGCAGGAGACAACTGGGGAACAGGTCTTGCTATTGTGCGTAGAGATCTTTGAAACCAGGCGATGATTAGGCGGTAACTGGATTCTTCCTGCAGATATTTCTGTAGATTACGAATACACTCAAATTCCATTAGTTCAGCGCAATCAAGACAAATTGGAGCAACAATGAGTATTGCTAACAACGGAACTAATGCTCAATCTGATGCAGCGTTTAACTACGATATTATATTTGGTGGAAGTTCTGTAAGTACAGGAACTTCATCTACCATTTCTTTGGTATCTTTTTCATCAGATACTATTTCTGCAATTTCTACTTACTCTCCAGCAGCAACTGAATTGTTTACACAGTAGAAGGAACTACAGCAATGGCTGCAACAGATGCGAATCCTGCTAATAATTTAAGAACAACTTCTTTTGAAGTTACTACAACAATATTTGGGCGAGAGATAATGGTGTTTCCTGATGGAAGTTTTGCTAACATTGCAAATAATGCAGGTGGTGGAATTAGATTAGGTCATGTATTTTAGAGCACTGCTGATCAGAATTTAATGTTGCTCAAGTTGGTATTGCTGATAATGCTGCACATGATGGTCAAATTGTTTATGCACAATGTAAACATTTTGATGCTGGTGCTGGTGCTTGGCAATTGATTGAATCTACTGATGAGCATACAATTGATAATGCAAGTGACAGTGGAAATATTATTGATTTATGTTTACTTTCCCAGGCTCAAGTTACTGCTGGAATGGAATTATTATTGGTGCAGGTCACTATGGTGGTGGTGATGGCTCAAATGACGTTAGAGTTCTTGACAGCAGGAACTGCTAGACAAGGAACAGTTTTAGGTTTCAAGATGACAATTCAGTATTCCAATTGCTTTCTCCTCCATTCAATGTGAATTTGTCTGCTGGTGCTTGTACTGCTTCTATTGAAGAAGAAGTTGCTAACATCACTGTTGGTCAAAACTTCCCAAATCCATTCAACGGAAATACTACAGTAAACTATGAATTAAATTCTACAGAATCTGTAATGGTAGAAATTACTGATATTACTGGTAAAGTTATCGCTGTAATGAATGAAGGTGTTAGAACTGCTGGTTCTCACGTTTTAACTATCAATAGCAACAATTTAGCTGCTGGTACTTATTACTACACTTTGTCAACTTCTAAAGGAAAAGTTACTAAAGCAATGACTGTTGCTAAGTAAATCTTAATTTAGATTACAATAAATTCAAAGCCACTCCATTTGGAGTGGCTTTTTTTATTTAAAATAATTTTTATTTCAAAATTGTATTACATTTAACCAGCAAAAGCATGAAATAATTTTAACTATTTAATTGTTCGTAGATGACATTTTTTATGAATTTTGTTCATATTTTATAAACTAATTTTTTACTTAACTTTTAAATCTTCTTTATGAAAATAATTAAAATTTCTTTTTTGCAATAGCATTAGTTTTTGCTAATGCTCTTCTTGCTCAAAATTCATCCTATTATCAAGCATGGGAAAAAAATGAATCAAGGAAAATTGGCTGAAGCCAAAGATTTGTTTTAGAAGCAACAAATGAAGACGACTCCAAAGAAGAAGCAAACTTAGTTCTTTCAATTTTGCATAATGATATTAGCATGAAACAGATAAAAGTTCAAGTATTATAGAGAATTCTTCAAAAATTCAAAAATCCATTAGCAAAATTTCTTTTGCCATATGGTTTTATGAAAGTGTAATTAGCAGTGGTAAATTAAATACCAATCAAAAAGTAAACCTTGACAATATTGTCAAACACCCCAGAATCTAAAGTATTACGGTGGAGTAAGTTACTATTATTATGGAGTTGATAAATTACTTTCTCAAGATGAAACTAATATGGATGTCAATTTTAACAAGAATTGGACAGCTTACAAAGTTTAGCCTGCTTGGGCCATTTGACAATTTATTAAATAACGGATTTGATAAAAATTTTAGTTGCTTTAAATTTAAATAATAAAAAATTCAGTTCTAAATATGGAACAGATGTAAGTTGGTTTACTCTAAAGATTTTTGTGATGGTTCATTTTCTATATGACAGATATTTTGTAGCATCAAATTCTTTGATATATGCTCAAACTTTTGTTGATGCTCCGGAGGAAAAAGAGGTGCTATTGAAATTTGGATATTCTGGAATTGCTAAATTATGGGTGAATGATAGTTATTATATTCTGAATCTAATAAAGAATTACTGAAATGGATTATTATCAAATTGCAATGACTTTGAATAAAGGATATAATAGAATATTGGAATTGCAATTGGGTAAATACGATAGAGTAAATGCTAACTTTTCATTAAGAATTACTGATAAAGAACATAATTCTATAGTTTATCTCATACTACTGAAGTACAAAACTATTCCAAAGTCCAAAAATGTTGCAATTGTTCCTTATGCTGTTTTAGATTTACAATCTAAAATTCAAGAAAAGACCAAACGATATCATTTACTAAATACTTTTAATAAAAACTCATTTAAAACATTGGAGCCTAGATGAAGCAGGAAATTGCAGATGAATTATATTCTAAGTATCCTCAAAAATTACATGGTTTTTGAGACAAATGATTTCTTGAATGATAAAAATTTAGAAAGAACTTTGCAAAATAAGTATTATAGACTTTTCAAAGAGACGTATCAATGGATAAAGATGTTTTAACCAATGAAATCAAAAAACAATGGACAGAAAAATCATTCAAGATTAGAAGATTTGTGGATTCATACAAAAACTTGCAGATAATAAAAAGATTTGTGGCTTTTGAGTTGACCATGTCAACGAAAGAAGAAGACTATAATAAAGCAGTGGAAATTATTGATAGAATGTATATGCTTTATTCCTAATGACACTTCTTTATTGTTACTTCAAAATTCCATTTAGATAAAGCACTTTATTCTGATGTTAAAAAATTTATCAAAATTTTCAGAAAAGTATTATAAAACAGTTATGATTATAATATACTAACACTATTGATAGAAGAAGTATACAAGTTTAGGAAATATGAAGAAAGTTAAAAGATTATCTTTCAAAAAGTATTTCAATGACAAAGTTTGATGAAAATGCTTTGTCTGTAATGTCTGATATCCACTTTAAAAACAAAGTTATGAAAGTGCAATTGCTATTTATAATTCAATTTTAGAAAACAGACCAACTGACAATTATACCTGCAATGATTTGGCATCACTTTACCAAATTAAAGGTGAAAATGAAAAAGCATTAGAAAACTATAGAAAATCACTATCTTTTTATCCTTTTTCATTTGATGTAAACGAGAAGATAAAATTAAACTCAAGAAAAAAACAATTCTGTCTCAAATAGAAACTTCTACTATTGATGAAATATTAAAATGATTATAAAAGAACTTTTCAACTTCAAAAAAGCAAGTTATGGAAATAGTTTATAATTCAGAATCAAAATAATTTATAGCAATACAGCCTCTGCAAAAATTATGTATGTTGTGTGAAACTAAACAATGAAGATGCGCTTAAACAATGGCAGAGAATTGATTTAGGGAGTTCTTCAAATTTCTATTTTGATATAAACGAAGCAAAAACTATTAAAAGTAACGGCTCCTAAAATCGATGCCAGAAAGAACAGTTATTCAGTTGTGTTTTACTAATCTTGAAGTAGGAGATTATATCTATCTGAAATATACTGAAAAGCAATATTCAGGTGGAAAGTCTTCTAGAATTTTATAGTGATTATTTTTCTTTCAATAGTTATTATCAACGCCTGACTCAAATATGCTCTTTATGTTCAAGAAGGAGTTCAATTTCTGGCACTTGATAAATAGGAAAAATTGAACCAACTTTATCTGAAGTAGATGGATTATATAGAAAAGAATGGCAGTTGTAAATCCTGAAGTAATTGCTGATGAACCATTTATGTTGCCATTGATGATATATCAAATCGTTTGCATACTATTACATTTACTTGGGACGATATTACAGATTGGTACAATGACTTGTCTAAAGATCAAGGCTTTAGTTGGTCACACAATTAAAACATTATCAAACGAAATAATTCAGAAGGAAATTATACTGATATTGAAAAAGCCAAATTGATTTTATAATTTATACTAAAAACATTCAATATAGTTCCATTGATTTCCGTCAAGGAAGTTATATTCCTCAAAGGCTGATGTTTATGTTACTCGTTTGGGTGATTGTAGATGTTTCAACACTTTATGCTACAATAGGCTCATGTCTTGGCCTTGATGTTGATTTGGTTTGATCAATACTTCTAATAATGAACTATGAATATATTGCAGCCTTCTATAATTTCAATCATTTGTATTGTTAAATTGAACTTAAAGATGGACCTTTATATCTTGAATTGACAGACCCTAACTTACCTTTTGGTCATTTGAATAACTATCATAAAAATCACCATTTATTCTAGAATGTTGCTAAATTCAGTAAATAGCAAAGGGAATAGAATTAAAACTTTAGATTACAATAAAGGTTATTTAAGCACAATTAATAGATATATACAAATTTAGAAATTAAAAACAATGGAGGTTTTAGTGTAACATGTAAAGCCATCAAGACTGGGGGAATCTGTATCTAGTGCAGTAAAAATGATTATTATGAAAAGATTCAATAGATCAAATCAATATATTTTGAAAGATGGAATTTCAAGGAAATATAAATCATTGGTAACCGTAAATGCTGTAGATTTAGTTGATATGGAACCTAGAAAGATACTGTTATGTTTATAATTATGACGTTGAAAATGAAGTGAACAAGTGGGGTCTATGAATTCTATCAAAATTCATTTGCTGATAAGTTATTGTCAAAGTAATTTGTTCAGAAAATAAGAAAAGAATCAATGTGTTGAATTATGTAAAATATGAGGATGTCAATAAGTATCATGAATCAATGGAGATTACAGTTCCAGATAACTTTTCTTTTGTTGAGTTACCAGAGAATTTGAATATTTCTTATGGTAAATTTGATTGTGTACTCCTTTTGATTTAAAAGAAAAAAACAAACTTTCTATCAGAAAGGACTTTTATTCCTGAATTGAGAAATATTCAAAGCCAGAAGAATTACCAGAATTTCAGAGATTTTATGACAAAAGTTTTGAATGCTGAATTAACTTACTTGGTTTATAGAAGTAAAGAGGTAACTTTATGTTTATAAATAATAAAAAGCCAAATGTTACATTTCATTTGCTTTTTGATATTTTGATGAACTTTATTTAAGAGAAAATAATTACCGTTGCCATTGCATGAAGATATCAAAACCACAGGAAGTCAATATGTGCTCCAGATTCAATTACAGAAGTGGAATTGTAATTACAGACAGGAAAAGAAGTTTTAGATACTTACAGAGAGCACTTATAAACCCACAATCTAGAATTTCTAAATTTGTACAACATCTTACTGGAATCAATGAAGAAATGGTGGCAGATGCTCCCGTTTTTTCTGATGTAACTTCAAGAGATATTAAATTACTTGGAAGGTACGTTTTTGTAGGCTCATAACGTTAATTTTGATTATAAAATTATCAAACAGCATTTTGATAATATTGGAATTTCTATGCCATCAAAAGATTGTGTACAATAAGATTAAGTAGAAAAATTCTTCCTGATTTGCCATCTTACGGTTTTGGGTAAAATTTCAGAGCTTGTTTAGGTTTAAAGCATCAAAATGCACATAGAGGCCATGGGCGATGCTCAAGTTACAGCCGAATTGTTTCATATACTTTTTGATAAAGACGAAACAGAAATTCACAATGCTCTAAAATCTAATTCTAAAGAATCTACTTTACCTGCCAATCTCAAAACAAACATTTGAGGATTTACCTAATGGAGCAGGGGTTTATTATTTTCATAACACCAAAGGGAAAATAATTTATATTGGAAAAGCAAAAAACATAAAGAAAAGGGTAGCGTCTCATTTTACTGGAAAAAATAACATCGAGAAAAAAGGGTTTCTCGAAGAAATTCATGATATTTCTTATGAAATCACAGGAAATGAAGTGGTGGCTTCATTGCTTGAAGAAGCAGAAATCAAACAACATTGGCCGCATTATAATTATGCTCAAAAATCAGCCATTTTAAGATATGGAGTATATAAATACGAAGATCAAAATGGTGAAACTAGAATTGGAATCAATAAAATTAATTCTCAATATAAAGGAATTATGCAATTTCCATCGATGCATAAAGCAAGGGTTTGGCTCACAGAGAAAGTTCAAGAATTTCAATTAAATCCTACTTTTTGTGGTTTGGCTGTTTTTGATGACAATTCTATTGATTTAAAAACTCACAAAAAAAATATAAAAAGATTTTTAGCGGAGTATTTATCTCTTGAGCAAACCATTATATGGTATGGGAATGGAAGAAGTAAAGATGAATATAGTTTTGTGCTGATGGAGAAAGGTGTCTATAAAGGATTTGGCTTTGTAGACAATGACATTCAAATTACTGATTTAACAATTTTAAATGATTACCTTATTCCTCAACATGATACTATAGTTGTAAGAAAGATTTTGGCATCCAAAAAATACAATAATTTACGTAAAAAAGTCATTGATGCTAAAAGTCAGCTCCTTCCACAACTTTAATCTTATCTTGTTGGTTGTAGTTATTTAGTCTCAAAGATGCTGAAATTGTGAAAACTGGCCACATCGGAGTTTCCAATCTGTAAGAATACAAACTGCTTGTTTCAATAAAACTTTCTTTAACTTCGGTATTCAATATGTTGTTTACCTGAAGAGTAGTGGATAATTTCTTATCCCAAAAATCTTTCTTTATAGCCAAATCTACAGTGTAATACTCATTTGTTCTACCTTGAGCGTTGAGTTCTAAACTGGTGTATCTTCCCACCAATTGAATTTTCCAATCATCTTTTATGGTAAAAGTATTTGCAACCCTTGTGTTGTATGTGAAAATATCTTGATTCAATACCAAATCACTCACGCCACCTCTAAATTGATACCAAAATAGATTAATTCCTGCATCTAATGACCACCATTTTTTCAGCGTTTTTCTGTAAGCAATTTCAGAGCCCATAGCATTTGATGAACCTGCATTGATAGGTCTTTTCACAATCACATTGGTGTCATATACTTCTTGTATTCTCTGAATGATGTTACTTGTATTTCTATAATAAATTTCTGTAGAAAAACTTCCTTTTTTCAAATTTCTGATATATCCAATTTCATAAGACTGAATGTATTCTTGCAAAAGGTCTGGATTTCCTTGTCTTACAGTATATGGATCTTCCCAAGTGATGAAAGGCTCTAGAAACCATGTTCTTGGTCTGTTGATTCTTCGAGAACCACTCATCATGAATTGGTTGTTGTCGTCCATTTGATAAGAAAAGTGAGCGGATGGGAACCAGTCTAATTTCTTCAAAATGAGTTCTTCATCTCCTGTTTCAATAAAAATATCTCTATCGATGTATTCTGTTCTCAATCCAAATTGATACCCCAGTTTTTCTTTTAATTTCCCATTCAAAATAGCATAACCTGCATAGACATTTTGTAAATAAGAGACGTTTGAAGAGAATAAATCCATTCTTTCAAATTCTTCTAGAGCGGTATTGTAAACAAAGTTGTTTTGATCATCTTTATTGTTTCCTATATCTGCTTGTAAACCAGTTTTGAATTTCTTCTTGTTTTTAAGAGGTAATTCATAATCAACATTAAAGCGAAACAAATTCATTGGGCCTACTTCTGTTCCTCTGTTGGCGCCTTGCAAAACACCTTCATTATCAAAATATTCTACCAAAGCATTTTCATTTCCGTCATTGAGATTGTACATTCCCATAAAAACAAGTCGATGTTCTTTGTCACCTTTGAAAAGATGCTCGTAAGATCCACTTGTAGTAACGCCATAATAATCTCTTATTGTACTTTCAACATTATTGTAAGCAGCAGTAAGTGAATCCCCTAAAAATTCTTGAAAATCATAATCTGAAAAGGCATTAAATTGTCTGTTGTTTCCCATTAAACTGACAGAAAATGAGTTTTTTCTATTAGGAGTCCATTCTAGTGCGGTATTCAAACTGATGTTATTTCTTTGAAAACGATGTAAGCCTTCACTTTGCACAATTGAAGTTTGTTCTGCTAGTTCAGTTCTTCTTTCTTGAACAATATCTCTATATCTATTCATCAACCTCACGTTTCCGCCAATATTGAATTTTATCTTATCTTTATTGATACTGGTCAAAAAGTCTCCGCTGTAATTATCGAAATTTCCACCATTAAGATTAATCAAAGTACTGATTCCTTCTAATTTGTTTTTCTTTAAAATGATATTAATAATACCGCTTGTTCCTTCTGCATTATACATTGCCGAAGGATTAGTAATAATTTCAATATCTTTGATGTTACTTGCAGGAATCATTTGCAAAGCATCATTTACATCCATATTTACAGGTTTGTTGTCAATAAAAAGGGTGAATCCGGTACTTCCCCTCAAACTTACATTTCCATCAATATCCACCGTAATGGAAGGTACATTTTGCAAAACATCCAAAGCAGTTCCTGAAGCTACTGTCACCATATCTTCTACATTTACTACTTTTTTGTCTATTTCATAAACAACCATTGGTTTTTCACCAACGATTTCAACACTTTCTAGAATTTCATCATCACTTGAAAGCGAAATATTATTAAAATCTTTCGAAGGTTGTTCTTTGTTCAATGAAATATCACTAATAAATTTGGGTTTATATCCTATAAATGAAAGTTTTAGATAATAATTTCCAAAAGGAATGTCTTTTAATTTGAATTCTCCCTCACTATTGGTAATGGCTCCAGTAACCATACTTGAATCTTGAGATTTGTATAAAGTCGAAGTAACATAAGACATACTTACTTTTGAAGATGCGTCAATTACACTTCCGGAAATTTCACCTTTACCTCCTGGTTTTTGTGTCCAATTTACACTTGAATAAAAAAGCGCAATAATAAATAAGATATAATATTTTAAAGCCATCTAAATTTTTCTGAATGCAAATTTCACAAAAATAAACCATATAGAATGAAAAAATATTTGTTATGTAAAATATATTAACAACTATTTAAGAAATTACCTTCTATTTCGATATTAACTTAATGTCATAAATTTGGAATATTTATATTTGCACAAAATAAAAAAAAATATGAAGTTTCATTTCCTATTAGGTTTCACTTTTATTTCGTCTTTATTATTTAGTCAAGGTGATTATTTTCAACAAACTGTAAATACTAAAATACACGTTGCTTTGGATGATAAAAACCATTTTTTAAATGGTGATGTCGAAATTGAATACATCAATAACTCTCCTGATGAATTGAATAAATTGATTTTGCATATTTGGCCCAATGCCTATAGAGACAATACTTCCGAATTGGCAACGCAATTGACGGAAAATGGAGAATTAGATTTTCACTTTTCAAGCAGTCAAGATAGAGGATATATTGACGATTTGAATTTTTCTGTCAATGGAAAATCTATAACTTATACGCAGTATCAAGGTGAACCTGATATCAT
>JAGYKU010000017.1 GCA_018401455.1 Flavobacteriales bacterium | reverse complement strand
CATTAACAGTTGATGTAATAGATCCATCTTCATTTCCAAAACAAGTTGCATCTGTAATATTTAAATCCACTGAAGTAATCCCGGTAAGTGTAGTAACAAAAATAGTGTCACTAAAACTCAAACAACCTAGGTCAGATACAGAATTTACAATAAAAATCGTGTCTCCTAAAATTGTAGGGTTAATACTAGCAGAAGTTTCTCCTGTGCTCCATAAGTATGATACTCCATCACCATCAGCACTTAATGTAATCTGATCTCCTATACAAACTGTAGTATCGTTAGAAACTGTAGTAGTATTTGGCGTTGGTAACACATTAATTGTCAAGTCAACCGTTTGTTGAGTATTACAAGAAATTGTCCCAATACTATCCCAAACCACTAAAACATCATATTGTGTTGTAGTAGTCGGGGAAACATAAATCGTATCAGTTGTTTCGCCAGTGCTCCAAGTATAGTATGCACCCCCTTCTACAGTTAGCATAACCTCATCACCTTGACAAATCGTCATTTCGCTTGCAGAAATTTCAGCATTTACACCTACTACCATTACTTCCATTGAGTCAGTTGCTTCACAACCATCTACTGTAGCTGTTACATAATAAGTTGTATTAGTAATAGGGCTTTCTGTAATTGAAGGTGTTGTTGCAGAAGAACCCCCAGACCATTGGTAAGTAGAGCCTGCTTCTCCATTTGCAACCAGTGTAGTATTATCACCTGCACAAATCTGATCTGGTCCAGAAATAAACACATCAGAAATAGATGGAGTAATCGTAATATCTGCAATAGCAGTACATTCAAAATTGGTTACATTAACAGAATAAGTAGTCGTTACAAAAGGAGTAACCAAAGTATCTGGAAGTGTAGAACCATCATCCCATAAGAAACTTGTTCCTCCTGAAGCGGTCAAAGTAACAGACTCTCCATAACAAACAATAGGAGCAGAAGCAACTACTGTAGGAGTTGGTAAAGGATCAACCACTAAAGTAATTGTAGCATCAGTTGTAGAAATTCCACAACAAGGTGTTTCTACTTGTAATGTGATAGTGTAAGTTCCAGGAGCATTAAATTGTACTCCAGAAAGCGTTTCATTTGAAGTTGTAACAGTATTAGGAACTGCTGCACCACCAAAATCCCAATAATATTGATAATTAATTCCAGTAGTAAGCGAAGAAAAATCAGCAGTTTCTCCAACACATACATGATATTCTGTTCCATATAGTGTTGCTGTAGTACCTATACTTGGCACAATTCCAGTTCCATCTAATAATATGGTTACAAAGTCAGTGTATGTATTTCCACTGTATTCGATATCTTTAATTCCAATGGTGTTGTATAGAGTTGTAACCGTTGTACCTGTTCCAGTTCCAGGAGTACTTCCATCTCCCAAATCCCAAGCAGCTGAAGAGCCTGCAGAAAAATCGGCATTTACATTAGTACAAGAAGTGTTGGTTACTTCAATTACAGGTTGTGCTGCTAAGTTGAAGTTACTAATATTTGTAGCTAAAGGAGTGCTTGATCCATCTGTGTAAATTGCCATACTAAATCCAGGAGCTCCAGTGCCACCTGTGCCACCAGTTCCACCAGCACCACCAGCACCTCCGTTTCCACCAGCACCATCCGCCTCTTCAGGGTGTCCAGTCTGTGCACCGCCGTAACATCCTACCTAAATTTGAAAGTACCTCCAGTTCCTCCTGTTCCTCCTGTTCCTCCAGGAACCGACCAAGTTTCCTCATTAACATTACAATCACATTATTAACCCATTGTTTAATAAATAAATTGACAAAAGATAGAACCCACCTCCAAAACCACTAAAACGCCTTGACCGCCTTGACGCCACCAGCGCCACCGCCTGGAGCCGCCACCAGTCACATCACAATTCCTCCTGTCTCTGACCAGCACCACCGCCACCGCCTTTACCACCACGAGTCCACCAGTTCAGTTCCATCTGTACCCAGATAGCGATGGGATGAAAACGCTCCAGGGACAAATCGAAGGATTTGTCATGAGTTCCGAGGAATTCCAGTTGTTCCTCCAGTAGAGCCAGCAGTTCTAGACCCAACTGTGCCAAATCCTCCACTAGAGATTGTGATCAGCATTATTATCACTTCCACCAGGACCTCCAGTACGACTCACTGCACCACCGTTTGGACCCATCGATTAGTATACCAGGATTTCCAGGGTTTCCTCCTTGATTATCATCTCTCAACACCACATCCAGGAGTCTGATCTACCAGAAGAAGAGTTACCTCCTGTTCCTCCAATACCTGTTGCGTTTGCTCCTCCGGTTCCTGCTGTTCCACCAGCTCCACCATTTCCTCCATCATCAGTTGAAATATTACAAGTACATTCTCCTGCTTGTCCGTTTACACCATTGCCACCAACACCACCAACTGCACCATCCCAAAGAGGGTTGTATGTAGCGGGGTTATCATCACCATCACCATTTGAAGCATTACCTGGTATAATTTGACATCTTACAAACTCATAGTTATATGCTCCATTTAAATGAACCCCATAAGTAGATACACCGAATCCACTTGCACCAGTTACGGCATTATCAGTAGTGATAGTTAAATCTTGTAGTTTAAATTCATGAATTCCATTAGCAGAAAAAGTTACTAATCTAGGAGCGTTTGCAGGCCCATCAGGCGCTGTAGCTGTTCTGTTAATAGTTGTTGCTCCAGGCGCACTCGTTTTTGTCCATGTTACTGGGTCAAAACCTCCTTCTACAGTTGTATAAGATGCTAAATTGGTAATTGTTGAGTTATAGTTATAAGTTCCCGTTCCTAATTTGATATGAGCACCATTACATGCTGCCATTCCAAGGGCAGTAATTAAATCTGTAGGATTCGCTTGTGTTCCATCTCCAGTTCCATTGGTAGTAGCAAAAATCACACTACAAGAAGGGCCTCCCGTAGGAACGTTAACGATTACTTCTACAGAATCTAAAGCAGAACATCCAAACCATGACGTGGTAACATAAAAAGTTTCATCAGTTGCTGGAGAAACGTTGGTGTTGTCAGCAGTCGCACCATTACTCCACAAATATGTTGCTCCCACTTGTGGAGTATTTACAGAAATATTTACGTTATCTCCTGGACAAATAGAGAGAGGACTTGGTGTAATTGTAGTAGGCGGAGGAAAATCGCCAATATTTATTGTTTGTGTTATAGTAATCGTTTCAACTGCACACAAATTATTAATATCAGCAGACATTGTAACTGTATATGTACCTGCGTTTGGATAAGTGTGTGAAACATTTTGTCCGTTGGCTGTTGTTCCATCTCCAAAATCCCAATTCCAATCCAACACAGTGAAAGTTCCAGCATCACCATTAAAGTCAACAGGTGAATTCATACAAATTTGCGCTGTAGGTATAAGGTCAAAAGCATAGTTTGTTCCTTGAACATCCGCATCGAAAGTTAGTCCAAGATTATCTAAACTTGCACCTGCAACATATCCGTAAGATTCATAAGAGCCATAACCATAAACATAAGCATTCACTCCTCCTGGAGCAACAATAGTATGGTTACCTTGAGTTATGTTTCTTCTACAATGTGAATAAGCTGGATTGGATGCAATCGGTGTAAAAAAACCAGCCATATTTGCTCCATCTAGTGTCACAGAACCAATAGATGCAGTAGGGCTCACAATATTTACAAAATAAGAAGAAATTACATTTGATGTAAAAGCGTTGAATGTAATATTATTTAAGGTTTGTTCAACTGGACTTAAAACAATTGCAAATGGATCTGCATTGGCGTTATCACAATCTCCACCTCTACTGTACTGCACCACCATGATTGGATTGTTTGAGGTTATGAATGAAGCCGCAGTTAAGTTTTGTTGGTGAGATTGACCTGCGCCTAAAGCAATTGGTGCTCCACCATTGATTGAAACATTTGTCCCCGCTTGGGAAGCAATGATTCTAAAAACATCTCCATTTCTAGTTTGGTATGGAGAAGTTGCATAATTATAACCCCATGTTGAAACTGGATACATTTGTTCCGAAAGGTGATCACAATAATTACATCCACCAACGTTGGTACATTTTGCACCACTAAAAACCGCAAATTTTTCGCATGCTCCAGTAGAAATTATATATGTTCCCGTAAGATCAGAACTAGATTTTATTTGGTAAACTTCTCCTTGATTTAAATTAATAGAAAAAGGCACACCAGCAGCATTTCCTCCTAATGTAGCAGCAGAGGGCGTGATTTGAATTGTTGAACCATTTTGAACACCTACAACTAATATTTCAGTAGGCATTGGAGAACCAGAAACTACGGCAGGGTTGATGTTAGCAGCGTAATATTCTACTCCTAAAGTATTCGTAGGTAAAACAATAGCCGCATCCGAAGAGTAAGCTTCATAATTCAATGCATAAACTGTAACTGGATCATTTGAAACAACATGAATTCCTTTGTTTTCTATTACTTGACTTGTTGTAATGTGCGCTTGATTATTAGGTACAGTAACAACTGCTGTTCCATTTGCTGCAACCGTAAATGCTTGATTGAAACCTTGCCCCGGAATTGTTACGGTTCCCGTTGTAGCAACATCAGAACTAATGTAAACTCTGAGTGTCGGAGAATTGTAATTTTCCATAAATCCAAACCAAAAATCCGTTCCTTTTGTTGAAAATATTTGAGAATAAGAAAAATTACACATCAAAAGTGTAAGCAAAAAAAGTACAATTCTTTTCATAGTAGTGAGTTTATCAAAATTAATGATGTCGTAAAAATAAAAAAACTTACAGACTATTTGACGAAAAAATGTAAAAAAAAGTTGTCTTGAAAAATATAAAAAGCGACCTGAACTTAATCAACCGCTTTAATGATTTGCTAATCTGACATTTACAAAGCTAGTTGATATTGAAAAATAATTCAACTTTTCTACCATTGTCTTCGAAATTAATTTCATCCGCTAAGTTTTTCATAAGAAAAATTCCTCTTCCATTTGGTTTTTCGATGTTTTCTGGAGCAGTTGGGTCGGGTAAATTATCAAAATCAAAACCTGGTCCTTCATCCACAACTGTAAATTTGAGCTGGTTTTCATTTCTGTCGAAAGTAACTTTAGTTTTTTTATCTGGATTCAATCGATTACCATGGTGAATGGCATTATTTACGGCTTCTGTCATTGCTATAAGAATGTTTCCGTAGTGATCTTCTGCAACTTTTTGTTCTTCACAAACAGAATCAATCATTTGTTCAACTAAATGAATGTTTTCTGCTTTGGATGGAAAATCTATGGAATGCATTGTGGGAAGTAAATCTGTAGTCATATAAGTTTAATTTAAGGAATACTATCTGTCTAATTCTTCAAAGTACTCGTTTACTTTATTTTTGTAATAAGGTTTCAAAGAAGGTGGAATAGTTTTTAACAATTCTAATTCTTTGGCTTTTTTCTCCTTATACTTTAAATATTCCGTAGGGTTACTAAATTCCTGACTTATTGCTTCATTTGATTTTCTTTTTTCATCATATTCTTGCTCACGTTGTGCTTTTTCATGTTCCAAAAGCCTTGTCATTATTTCTTTTTGACGATTTATGGTATTTTGCGATAATTTTCCGTTTACGATATCTTCTTCTACTTTTTCTATGTCTTTAGCAATTTCTTTGAGTCCGTTTCCTGCACCAGATCCATCTTTGTTGAGTTCTTGTGAAAGTTCTTGTATCTGTTTTCTCAAAGCGGCTTGTTGTGCAGCCATTTGCGCTAACTCTTTACTCATTTGTTGGCCTTGACCTTGCCCTTGTCCGCCTTCTCCACCCGGCTTTTGTCCTCCAGGCTTTTTGCCACCTTCTCCTTCTTTCCCATCTTCTTCACCTCCAGGTTTTTCTCCTTTTTGCATTGCTTTTTGCATTTTTTCTAATTGCTCTTGCATTTGCTTTTTCATTTGTTCCATAGACATAGGTTTGCCTCCAGGGGCACCACTTCCACCAGGTTTATTACATTTTCCACTTCCAGGTTTTGAATTCATGGCTTGTTGTTGCATTTGCTGTAATGCTTCATCAAATAAAAGCGCCAAGTTGTTTACAGATGTCATTACATACTGTTGTTTTGCCATAGTCATGGCAGTTTGACGTTCGGTAATGTATTTTAAAGATTCCTCAATATTTTTGTTCATTGCTGAGACCTCCTTGTTGATAAAGGGGCTCAATTGAAGTATTCTTTTACTCAAAGCAAATAATGAATCTTCGAGCATTTTGGCATCATCTTTCAACTTTCTTTGGTCTTGTCCCAATTTCACATATTTTGGGTCTCTAGTATTGAGCCCATAGAATTGTTCCATTACACTTTCTTGGTCAAGAGAAAAGTTGATTAAATTTTCTAATAATTGCCTCAAAGCATCCATATCCTCCTCTGCTGATTCCTCTTCGTTTTGTGCTTGCATGTCTTTCATTTCTTGAGACATTTCTTTCATTTTATCTGCTGCACTTTTTTGAGCTTCACTTGCTTTTTTGTTTTTGTTTTCACCTAATTGTTCTTTACTTTCCTTCATCTCTTCGTTGATTTCCTGCTCTTTTTCCTCAGTATCAGCCATTGGATTTTTTTCTTCGAGAGATTCATTGAGTTCTTTTAATTCATCTAATTCATCTTGAAGTTTTTTGAAATCTTTATCGATTTTTTCTTGTTCTTTATTCAAATCAAAATTTGACTTTTCTTTATTTTTGGTTTCTTCTGAAAGTTTTTCTTGTTTATCGGCAAGATCATCTAATTGTTTGGTAATGTCTTCAAGTTTTTGTTCATACTCCAGTTGTTTGAATTGCTCCAATGCTCTATCTAACTCCTTGTTGATTTCTTCTTGAGACATTTCTATCTCGTCCATTTTTTTGAGCAATTTATCTTTGTTCATTTGCTCCATAAGTTTTTGAAGTTCTTCATAGAGTTTTTTCATCTCCTCAGTCATCAACTCATCAAATAGCTTGTTGAGTAATTCTTGTTTTTTTAGAATTTCTTCGCTTTGCTGATTGAATTGATTGTTTTCTTTTTGAGTTTTTTCGTTCAACTTTTGAAGTTGTTCCATATTTTGTTCCAACTCTTTTTGTTTATCCAAAAAGTTCTCCAATTTGTTTTTATCTTGCCAATCTGGTTTATCCTTTTGTAATAAAGACTTTTTGATTTCAGCCAATTCTTTTTTCAAGGCTTCTGCTTCATCAATACTTTTTTGCAAATCGTCTTTGATGTCTTTATTGGCTTGATCTGTTTGATCCATTAATTCCTTTAGCGAAGGTGCTTTGTAGGTTTTTGAATTAGATTTTGTAGATTTAGCACCATTTATTCCGTCATTATCCCAAACTTGAAAATGATATGAAACTGTTTCTCCAGGTTCTAAATTGAGTGTAGAAAGGTCAAAAAAGTGAAAAAACTGGTCTTTATTAAAGTTTTTGGTAAGCGGTAGCGCTTGACTGTTAGAAATTCTCACTTTTCCTTCTGGCGTAATGATTTGATAATAAAAGTTGAGTTTCGTAAAACCGTAATCATCACTGATTGAACCATTGTAATAATGAATTAAAGCATTGGAAGAATCTTGCGCTTCGCTAACGTTAATACTTGGATATTTGTCTTTCGAAATATTGATATAATAACTGATAGAATCTTTTCCAATTGTAAATTCATTTTGAGTTGCAATACTGTAATTTGCATTTTCAAAAAATTGGTTTTCAATTTCAAAAACATTTGCGCTTAATGGTTTTAATTGAAATGTGGAATCGCTTAACTTAAACTTTATATTTTTAGTGTTTTTGGTGTTAAAAACCCATTTCAGTTTTGTTCCTTCTGGCACAACTACATCGCCTATATTTTTGAATGATTCGTTTTTCAACCCAGTGTATTTTGGATATTCCACTACCAAATCAAACCCAAGTAATGAAGGTTTGGGAATCGTTTTTAAATCATATTTTGCCGAATTAACCTCTTGCGCAGTGATGTAAAAGTTTTGATTTTTTTGAACATTTCTAAAAGTGTAAGAAAAGGATTTGTTGTTTACTTTTTTGAGTTTGTGGCTTTTTCCATCTATTACAATATACAATTGTTCGGGGGTATATTTTATTTCTTCTACGGAAACTAACAATTCAAAATCTTCTTGCTCGATTACTTCTAGACTATCGTTGTCCACTTGGATTTTGAAGGGTACATTTTGTTCATCCAAAGCAACATTCCCGTAATTCATAAATCTATTGGTGCCGTTGGTAATGATGTCACTTTTTACGATATAAATTCCAATAAAAATTAAAATAGGAATGACTAAAAACTTGAGGTACTTTTTATTTTCGCTAAAATCGATTGCCGAGGCAAAAGGAATAGGCTTTAGTTGGTTAATTCTTTGGTTTACAGATGCGGTAATGAGTTCAAGTTGGTTTTGCGAAACACTAACGTTTGCATTATGCAGCTGAAGTGTATTTAGTATTTTATCTTTTACATCCGAGAAATGTTGCCCTACGATTTGTGCCGCTTGTTCGTGCGTCATTGATTTCCCAATTTTATTTAGTTTCAATAAAGGAAGTATAATATTGAAAGCAATAATAGTAAGACCGACAAGTAAAAAAGTATAAAAAAGTATCGTTCTACCATTGGCTTGGAACTGTCCAAAATAGTCTATGATGAGAACAGTTAAGAAAAAACTAACTAATAATCCACCAGAATAAATCAAACCTCTCAATAATTGATTGGTGTAATATTTTCTAATGAATTGCTCTAATTTATATTTTAATAATTCTATTCCTGTCATTCAAAAATTTTCAAGTGATAAAGATAAACATTTTTTCTAACAAACAAGAGGTACACATCCATCAAAAAATGGTTCATAATGTAACGATGAAAATGGCTAATTGTTACTTTTTTTCAATTCAAACTTATAAACTTCTTTTTCCAAAACTTCATTTTAAATGAGTTTGTGTATTTTTACAAAAAAATATTATGGAAAACACAAAAATAAATTCTACAAAAGCCCCTAAACCGATGGGACTGTATCCACACGCAAGAAAAGTGGGAAACTTATTGTTTTTATCGGGAGTTGGTCCTAGAGCTGCTGGTTCTGGAAGTGAGGAGGCTAATATTCCAGGTTTGAAATACGACAAAAACGGAAATTACGAAACATTTGATTTTGAAGCACAATGCAAAAGCGTGTTTGAAAATGTAAGAATCATTCTGGAAGAGTCGGGGTCAAAATGGGAAAACTTGGTAGATGTAACTACTTTTCTTACAGATATGAAAAGAGATTTCAAAACCTATAATAGAGTTTATGCAGAATATTTCAAAGACAATCAACCTTGTAGAACAACTGTAGAGATAAATGCGCTTCCTTCCCCAATATGTATAGAGTTGAAGTGTATTGCAACAATAGATTAAAAATGGCAACAAAAAATACGGAATCAATTGAGAAACTAATCTCAATTGATTTTTATATATAGAAATAAATTTTTAAGGATTAACCCTCTTCATCGTCATCTTCGTCATCCACATCTGGAAGGTCTTTTTCTTCTTCTTCCTCTTCTTCCTCTAGTCCAAAATCGTCACCGTGTTTTCCAGCGTAAGATTCTTGAATTTCATCTTTTAACATTCCATCATCATCATAATCATCATCATCTTCGATGATTGTTTTTGCTTCTTGAATGCTCATTCTTACTAGATAATAACGATCTTCTGTTTCGAAAGGCAATGCCAATCTTTTTTGACCTTCTTTATCTACATAACTTACCAAATGTTGGTGAAATCCAGAAGGATAAGCTAATTTAATTTGTTCTTGAATTTCTGTCTCCAGTTTTTCAAAATCTTTTAATACTCTTGGTTTGTTTGTTGCCATTTTACTAAGTTGTTTTCCTGATAAATTAGTAATTCAAATAATATTTAGCAAACTTGGGTATTTTTTTTAAAACTAAGACCACAGAAGTTATTTTTTTTTCATTTTTTTTAGATTAACAAGTTAATAAGTACATTAAGTTCAATAAAAACAAGGTTACAAAATATATAATGTGGAATTAAATTTTTATGTTCGTTTGTTGTAAAATAAAAAAACCTTGATGTACTTTTGAAGTCTTGGAAAATTTATTAGACGACATACGATATCAAATTGCGCTTTTAGAAATCGAAAAAGTGGGTGTTACGGTTGCGAGAAAACTTATCGACCACTTTGGCTCAGCAAAAGCGATATTTCTTGAAGCATCTGAAAAAGATTTGAAAGAACTGGGAACTGTTGGTAAAAGTATCATTGCTAATAGAAATGACGCTTCCATTCTTAGTTTTGCAGATGCCCAAATCAAATTTGCAGAAAACCAAAATACGACCATCATCAGTTATTACGATAAACATTTTCCCAATAGATTAAAACACATCAATGACGCGCCATTGATTTTGTATCAAAAAGGGCATTGTGATTTGAATCACCAAAGGATGGTTGCTATTGTAGGAACAAGACAAGCAACTGACTACGGAAGAGCATTTTGTGAATCATTGATTGATGAACTCAAAAGTTATGATGCTTATGTAGTAAGTGGTTTGGCATTTGGAATAGATTATTGCGCACACCAAAATGCAGTACAAAAAGGCATTCATAACATAGCAGTAATGGCTCACGGATTGGACAGGGTATATCCTTCTGAACATAGAAAAATGGCTTCAGAAATAATTCAAAAAGGGGCTTTGCTTACCGAATATCCCATTAATACAAATCCTGATAGAGAAAATTTCCCACAGAGAAACAGGATTGTTGCAGGTATGGTAGATGCGGTAGTTGTGATTGAGTCTGCTATAAAAGGTGGCTCTATGATTACTGCAAAATTGGGAAATGACTACAATAGAGATGTTTTTGCTTTGCCCGGAAAATATACAGATGAACAGTCTTTGGGTTGCAATCACCTTATCAAAACCAATCAAGCGCATTTGATTGAAAGTTCAAAAGACATTGGATATATTTTGGGTTGGGAAAAAACCAAGAACCAGAAGGAGAAAGTGATTCAAAAGCAATTGTTTGTAGATTTGAATCCTCAAGAAGAAATTTTAGTAGAATTGCTTCGTGATGCTGACAAAAGTATAGATGAAATCGCGATATCATCTGCAATGCCGATAAGTCAAGTTTCTACTCAATTGCTGATGTTGGAATTTAAAGGAATTGTAAAGCAATTGCCAGGAAAAAGGTATCAGTTGAGTTAAAAACAGAAAATTATGAATTGGAAAGAAGAAAACAATCGATTAAAAAGAAATTTTGAGTTTAAAAACTTTACAGAAGCATTTACATTTATGACTCAAGTGGCTTTTGAGGCAGAAAAAATCAAGCACCATCCAGAATGGACCAATGTTTACAACAAAGTAGAAATAACTTTAACTACACATGATACAAACAATACCATTACTGAAAAAGACCGAATATTATCAGAAAAGATTGATTTGATAT
Source organism: Flavobacteriales bacterium (assembly GCA_018401455.1). Classification (GTDB taxonomy): domain Bacteria; phylum Bacteroidota; class Bacteroidia; order Flavobacteriales_D; family Parvicellaceae; genus Parvicella. Next base: position 36,773 of record JAGYKU010000017.1, on the reverse strand, counting down.
TCAAAAAGTTTGAAAGTTAGGTTTTATAGTTCCTATTCTCTTTCTCCTTTTTTAACTACCAATGGATTGGCATGTATTTCTTTGTGAATGTTTCTATTATTGAAAATATCAACAGCCAAAAACATAGCATTTCTAAAAGAAGTTTCATCAGCGATTCCTTGACCAGCAATATCGTAGGCAGTTCCATGGTCTGGAGATGTTCTCACAATAGGAAGTCCTGCTGTGAAGTTAACGCCTGTTCCACCAGCTAACGCCTTGAAAGGTGTCAATCCTTGGTCGTGATACATTGCCAAAATAGCATCAAAGTTTTTGAAAGCGCCAGAACCAAAAATCCCATCCGAAGCGTAAGGACCATAAGCCAACACACCTTCTTTTTTTGCCATTTCTATAGCTGGAACTATAATGTCCGATTCTTCGTTGCCAAGCATTCCGTTTTCTCCAGCATGTGGATTAAGGCCTAAAACTGCAACTTTTGGTTTTATGATATTAAAATCTCTAATCAAAGATTGGTTCATCAAAATCAATTTTCTGAGAATAATGTCTTTTGTAAGTGTCTTGTTGATTTCAGAAAGCGGAATATGATTGGTAGCAACACCCACTCTTAAATTATCTTTAATCATAAACATCAAAGAATCGTCTGCATTAGAATATGCTGTAAGGTACTCGGTGTGTCCAGGGAATTTAAACTTAGAACTTTGTATGTTTTTTTTGTTGATTGGAGCAGTGACTAATACATCTATTTTTCCGGCTGCAATATCTTTGGTTGCTGCTTCAAGGCTGTTAAAAGCAACTGTACCTCCTTCTTCTGAAGAAATTCCAGGTTCAATTTTAAATTCATCATCCCAAAGATTTAAAACATTGATTTTTCCTTCTTCGGCATGATCGGCATTGCTTATTTTTTTGTAATTGAACTGAATATTTAAACTTTTTCTGTAGAAAGAAGCAATTCTTGCTGAACCATAAATAATGGGCGTAATGTTAGACAAAACTCTATTGTCTTCAAGTGATTTCATAATCACTTCAAAGCCTACACCATTCAAATCTCCGATTGAAATTCCTACTCTTATCATATCTCTCATTATTTCAAATATTCTTAATAATTGTTTTTGATAAAATCAAATAACAATCGAACTCCCACTCCAGTACCGCCTTTGGTAATATATCCTTTAGAAGCGTTTGCCCATGCAGGACCAGCAATATCAACATGAATCCAAGGGTAATCTGTAAAATGTTCTAAAAACTTCCCTGCTGTGATGGCGCCACCTTCAGCGCTTCCAATATTTTTTAAATCAGCGATTGGAGATTTAATTTCTTCGGCATAATCTTCATAAAAAGGAAATTGCACCATTCTCTCATGTGTTTCGTATCCAGAATGAGCGATTTGCTCGAATGTTTCATCATCCGCAGTTCCCATCATTACTGAAGCATAAGTTCCAATGGCTCTTACAGCAGAACCTGTAAGCGTAGCAAAATCAATTACCAACTCTGGTTTATATTTTTTAGCATAAGTCAAAGCGTCTGCTAATATCTTTCTTCCTTCTGCATCCGTATTCATAACCTCAACGGTTGTTCCATCGTACATTTTTACCACATCTCCGGGAGCAACAGCATTTCCTCCAGGTCTATTGTCTGTAGCAGGAATTAAACCTACTATATGAACATTCAACTTTGCTTTTGCGATAGCGTACATCGCTGCAACAACAGTAGCTGCACCACCCATATCGCACTTCATAATATCCATTGAATTTGCAGTAGGTTTCAAACTCAAACCACCAGTATCATACACTACACCTTTTCCAACTAAAACAATAGGTTTTTTGTTTTTTGCTTTCGGAGCTTTATATTCCAATATATTGAATGTACATACATCAATACTCCCTTGATTTATGGAAAGTAAACCACCCATTTTAAGCGATTCGATTTTCAGTTGATCTAAAACTTCCACATTAAATCCTGCTTCTTTGCCTAAGTGTTCAATTTCTTCAGAAAATTTTGGAGCATTAAGGTAAGAAACGGGTTCGTTTACCAAATCTCTTGCAATATTGTTTGCTTCGATAGTTATCCAAAGTTCTTCTGTTTTAGCAGAACTAATATTGTCTTCTTTCACAAAAATATTTTGTAAAGAATTTGCTTTTTCTTTCTTATTGGAAAAATATTTCAAAAATTGGTAATTGCTCAATGCCATTCCTTCTACTAATAATAAGGCATTATCATTTTTAGTAAAAGCAGAGATCAATACACTTTCTGCTTTTAAAGTGTTGAGCCTTGCTGTTATTTTAGCACCAGTTTGTCTTACTTTTTCTTTTGAAGCATAATCTTGTTTTTTAGAAACAAGCACTACAAAAGTTAAAACATTTAATTCATTGATTTCAAAAACATCGCTATTCGATTTAACATCATTTTTTATGAGTTCTAAAATTTCTTTAGAAAAAGGCAATTCAGCAATAGATTTTGTGTTTTCAATTACTATTACTTGATGGTTTTGAGTTTTATTTTTTTTGGACATTTGATTCAATTTTTTCCAAAATTACATTTTATCGCGAACCTTTGACTGTATTTTTTCGTCATTTTAATAATTAATGTTAAAATAATCTGTGTTATCGCAACATTTTTAGTAATTTAGTGTTTGGATTTTATTACAAAAAAAATATTTTGATAAAAAATTTACTCATATTTCTTTTTTTAATTCCTGTTTCTATTTTGGCTTCCCATAATAGAGGAGGGGAAATCACCTATTTGCATTTGGGGGGAAATACTTATGAGTTTACGATTACTACTTGTACTGATGTAGGACCTCAAGCACAAGCTGATAGAAATGAACTATATATAGATTATGGAGATGGTGTTATTGATACATTAGTAAGAACACAAACTGATCCTCAAATATTAAGTCATCAAGTAAATACTTACAAAGGAATACACACCTACTCCTCTGCAGGTACATATACCATTACAATGACCGACCCTAATAGAAATGCTAATATTCTAAACATTAAAGGAGGAAATTCAGATACAGAAATATTTGCATTAAAGTCTGAATTGGTGATTTCTCCTTTTGCTGGAAATAATAACAATTCTGTACAATTTGATGAATGCCCTTGTCCTGCTATCGCTTGTGTTGGTAAGATATATTGCTACAATCCTCAAGCGGTTGATCCTGATAATGACAGTTTGAGTTATGAATTGGTTGCACCTTTGACAACTGATAATAATGGAATTGTTGTTTCAATGGGTATTCCTACTACCTATCAATTTCCTCAAGATGTGGGTGGAGGAAGTGTAAGTATAGACCCACTTTCTGGAACTTTTTGTTGGGATGCTCCTACAATGATTGGGGAATATAATTTTACAATTAGAATCAACGAATGGAGAAATGGAATATATGTTGGCTATGTAATTAGAGATGTGCAATTGACGGTTATGGGAAATTGCAACAATACACCACCTACTATTTCTTCTCCTCCTGAAATATGTGTAGTGGCAGGTGAAAACATCAATTTTAATGTTACAACAAATGATGTTGATGGAAATAATGTTTCTCTAAGTGCTTCTGGAAATCCTTTCACAGTTGGGTCAAACGCGGCTACTTTTCCTAATGTAACAGGTTTTGGAACTGCTACAAGTAATTTTAATTGGAATACAACTTGCAATCATATCAAACCAGGAAATTATCAAGTTTTATTTGCTGTTCAAGACAATGGGAATCCAGTCTTTAGTAATTATAGTCAGACAATTATTAAAATCATTCCGCCAAAAGTAATCGGAGTTTCTGCCAATCCTTTTGGAAACGGAGTGAATGTTACTTGGAATCAATCAACTTGTCCCAATACAGAAGGATATCATATTTACAGAACTACAAATCCAAATTTCACTATGCCAGATTGCTGTGATAATCCAAATCCAATAGGAGTTGGATTTACTAAAATCGGGACAGTATTTGGCAATACTACTACTACATTCTTTGATAATTCTAGTTTATCTTTAGGGATAGATTATTGTTATATAATTACCGCTTTTTACAACATCAACCAAGTGGAAAGTTGTCCTTCAGATACTTCTTGTGCTAATTTAAAGAAAGAAGTTCCAATTCTTACCCACGTCACAGTAAATGAAACAGATGTTGTAAATGGAATCGACTCTGTTATGTGGTCAAAGCCAACAGAATTAGATACCAATCAATTCCCTGGGCCTTATCATTATAAAGTTTACAGAGGATTTAACAACATTACGCTTAATACTTATATTGGACAAACAGCATCTCAAAACTTACTTTATCAAACAGATACTATCATCAATGATTTAGGCATAAATACAGAAAGTACTCAACACTATTATAGAGTAGAATTGTATTACACTTTCAATGGGGCTGACAGTTTGGTAGGGACAAGTAATTCAGGGAGTTCAATTTTTCTAACAACTACACCCAATGACAATGTCATATTATTAAAATGGACTGAAAACGTTCCTTGGATCAATACTGATTACGAAATTTATAGAGCTTCAAACGCCTCAGGTCCTTTTAGTTTAATAGGCACTTCTACAATCAAAAGTTATTTAGATACTGGACTGGTAAACGGAGCAGAATATTGTTATTACGTAAAAAGCATAGGTTATTATTCTAATCCAAGTATCATCAATCCAATAGAAAACCTAAGTCAAAGAGTTTGTGAATCACCATTTGACTTTACACCTCCTTGTCCTCCAGTATTGAGTTTGGAAGGCGATTGTGAAATTGGAGAGAACATTCTAACTTGGACAAATCCGAATAATGATTGTGCAGATGATGTAGTTTCCTATAATTTATATTTTACATCTGTAGAAGGAGATACGATGTCACTTATTGCAACTTTTGACAGTCAGTTTGATACCACATATATACATTCTTTGAATGGTTCAGTAGCAGGATGCTATTCCGTTACTGCATTTGATTCTATTCAATACAACAATGAAAGTGACAGTAGTAATTTTGTTTGTTTTGATAATTGCCCACTATTTTCTTTACCGAATGTTTTTACACCGAATGGAGATGGCGACAACGATTTGTTTATGGCATTGCTTCCTATTCGACAAATAGAGAGTATCAATTTAGAAGTTTATAATAGATGGGGGCAAGTGGTTTATGCTACTAAAGACCCTTATTTCAATTGGGATGGAAGACATAGAGAGTCAGGAGAGCCTGTATCAGATGGAGTTTATTATTATTTGTGCTCTGTAAATACCATTCGACTTTCAGGAATTGAAACTATAGACTTAACTGGTTTTATTCATATTTTTGATAATACAGGGGAAATAAGTAAGTAATATAAATTTCAATTGTAATTTTAGTTACGGTTTGCAAAGAATCTTCAATCTATCTTTGCCATTTTAAATTTTAATGACAGATAATATTAAACTCGGATTGAAAGAAAATTGGAAGCAGTTTACACTTTTAGTTATTGTAAACGCTTTTGTAGGAGGGATGATAGGAATGGAAAGGTCTATTTTTCCTCAATTTGCTGAAATTGAGTTTGGAGTTGCTTCAAAAACAGCTATACTTTCTTTCATTACAGCATTTGGAATTTCCAAAGCTATTGCAAACTACTATACTGGAAGACTTGCTAATAAGTTTGGACGTAAAAACCTCTTACTAATAGGTTGGTTAATTGCTATTCCAATTCCATTTATGCTGATTTATGCCCCTAATTGGAGTTTTGTGATTTTCGCAAATGTTCTTTTGGGTGTTAGTCAAGGGTTGACTTGGAGTAGTACAGTAGTAATGAAAATTGATTTAGTAGGTGAAAAAGACAGAGGTTTTGCTATGGGACTAAATGAATTTGCTGGTTATTTTGCTGTTGGTATTGTTGCATTTTTAACTGGCTATATTGCCAACAACTTCGGTGTTACACCATATCCATTTTATATTGGGATATTTATTTCAATCTTTGGTTTTATTTTGACTGCTTTGTGGGTGAAAGATACTAGAGTCTTTGTAAATAAAGAAAGTACAATAGACAACACTGCTCAACTTGATAATGTGTTTTTAGAAACGACCTTCAAAAATAAAACCTTAAGTTCTGTGACACAAGCAGGTCTTATAAATAACCTTAATGATGGAATGATATGGGGTTTGCTTCCAATAATTCTATTGTCGTTGAACTTCAATAATGAAAATATCGGAATCATTACAGCTATTTATCCCACAGTTTGGGGAGTTGGGCAACTATTTACTGGAAAAATGTCAGACCATTATTCCAAAAAAGCAATGTTATTTTGGGGAATGTTATTGCAAGGTTTCGCCATTTTACTGATTCCATTCAGTGGTGACTTTTATGTGTTGGCTTCTATATCGGCAATTTTAGGTTTAGGAACAGCATTGGTTTATCCTACTTTTCTTTCAACTATTGCTCAAGCCACTAGCCCCAAACAACGGGCAGAAAGCATTGGGACATTTCGCCTTTGGAGAGATTTGGGATATGCCTTTGGAGCCGTAATTTCTGGAATTACAGCAGACTTGTTTGGAGTAGAATATGCAATATTTTTAATTGGCGGATTGACCATTATTTCTTCACTCATAATTAAATTCCGTATGCCAGAGCAAATTTAAAATCGTTTCATTAAATCATTTTTTTAGCATTCCAATATCCGAATTATAAATATATGGTAAGTAACCATAATTTTCAATATATTTGAAAATAAATCCAATGCGATATGTCAAATTCCTTCTTTTTAAAACTCATATTATTAGTAGTTCTAATTTTTCCTACACAATTATTCTCACAATCCAACACTTGGGAATACTTGATGCTAAAAGATGACCCCAATAAAACTTTGGAGGAAGTAAAAGAAGCATTCGAAAAAGAATGGGAAAACAAACCTTACAAAAAAGGATTTGGTTTCAAGCAATATCACAGATGGGCACATTTTTGGGAAACGCGATTAAATCCAGATGGAACTTTTGCTTCTTACGAAAGCATCTATCAAGAATTTAATGAATTTATGAGGGTATATCAGAATTCAGGGTTAGAAAAATCAAGGTCGGTAAATGGTGATTGGATTCCGATTGGCCCTTTTGATTATACTTACACTTCCTCTTGGTCTCCAGGTCAAGGAAGGATTAATGTGGTTGTTTCAGACCCAAATAATCCACAAATTATTTATGCTGGTGCTCCTGCAGGGGGGTTATGGAAATCTATTGATGATGGAAGTACTTGGACGCCACTTACAGATTATTTTTCTGCAATTGGAATTTCAGGTATTGCAGTTGACCCTACCGATTCGGATGTTATTTACATCTCAACAGGTGATGCAGATGGGGGAGATACATACAGCATAGGTGTTTGGAAAACATTAGATGGCGGACAAACTTGGAATCCAACAGGTAACATCAGCGGACAAACGCACAGAGTTCTTTTAGATCCATTAGACAACAATACGGTTTATGTTGGTTCTTCATCTGGAATGTGGAAATCAACTAATGGAGGTAACACTTGGACAAATATACTACCTCAAAACATCAAAGATATTGCAATAAAGCCTAATCAATCGAATACAATTTATGCTGCTTCACCAAGTGTTTTTTATTACAGTAATGATGGAGGAAATTCTTTTAGTACAGCAACTGGATTGCCATCTACGGGTGGAAGAATTGTAATCGGTGTAACTCCTGCTGATGATGAATATGTATATATTTTAAGTGCTGATGAAGATTATGAAATGCAAGGATTATATCGTTCTACAAATTCTGGGGCATCGTTTACTCTAAGATACAGTAATGATGATATTTTTGATCAAAGTGGACAAGCCTGGTTTGATTTAGCGATGTGCGTGTCTCCAACGAATCCTGAAATGGTTTTTACTGGAGTTTTAAATGTTTGGAAATCTACAAATGGAGGAAATTCATTCTCCCAAGTAAATAGTTGGTCTGATCCAGGTTCTCCTACCTATACACACGCAGATATTCATTATCTGCACTACCACAATGGTTCATTGTATTGCGGTAGTGATGGTGGTGTTTACCGTTCGGAAAACGATGGAATTTCATTTGAAGAATATAATAGTGGACTTCAAATTGGTCAATTTTATACGATTGCAGTTTCACAAAACGACCCAACAACAATAGCTGGTGGATTACAAGATAATGGAGGATATGCTTATACCAACAACACTTGGAAAGTATATTATGGTGCAGATGGAATGGAAAGTGCTATCGACCCCAACAATTCTAACAATATATATGGTATGATTCAATTTGGAGATCTTTATCAAACTACTGATGGAGGAACAAATCTTTCTGGCCTTGGGAGTCCAGAAAATGGAGTCTGGGTTACTCCAATGCAAATTGATCCAAACCAAAACCGAATAGTAGCGGGGTATAGCGAACTGTATGAATATACTCAGGCAAATGATTGGGTAGTTTTATCAAATTTTAATTTTCCTGCTAACTTACGACAACTAGAGATTTTTGAAGGAAATTCAGATGTTATTCTTGTTGCCACGAACAATCAAATTTATAAAACGACAAATAATGGAAGTACTTTCACTGATATTACAAATAATATTGGGGCGGTAACTTTTTCAAGTTTTGTAATCACATCTATTGAAGTCAATCCAAACAACGAAGATGAAATCTGGCTTACTATAGGTGGCGCTTCTGCAGGAAATAAAGTTGTATATAGTAATGATGGGGGACAAACTTGGAGTAATATTTCAGGAAATCTTCCGAATATTCCAACACATATTGTAAAATATGAAAATGGGAGTGATGGAGGTATTTATATTGGAACAGATGTTGGCGTTTATTACACCAATAATTCTATGAACAACAATTGGATTCCATTTATGGATAATCTTCCCAATGTAATAGTGAATGATTTAGAAATTATCGAAAGCGCTAGCATCATAAGAGCAGGAACTTATGGAAGAGGTGTTTGGCAATCTGGAACATTTGAAGCTTCCACAATTCCTAACGATGCAGGGTTGACCAATTTGGAAAATGTATTTGGAACACTTTGTGAACCGGATGTGGTCGCAGCGTTTAAATTGATTAATTCTGGTGTGGACACACTTTTTTCAGTGAATATCAATTATGTTTTCAATGGAGGTGCTGTCAATACTATACAATGGCAAGGCGCTTTGCCAAGTTATCAATCAGAGCAAGTCACTTTACCTTCTCAAAACTTAGGGATTGGAAATCATACTTTTATGGTGTATACTTCAGAACCCAATGGAAATCCAGATGGAAATTTGAATAACGATACTTTACTTTCTCAATTTACAATATCAGATGCTATTTTAATCGATTTAGAAATTATGTTGGATTGTTGGGGTAGCGAAACCACTTGGGATGTAAAAGATGAAACAGGTGCTTTAGTTGCTTTTGGAGGTCCTTATGCTGATAATTCCCCTGAAGTAATTGTAGAAGAAAAACTTTGTTTACCAGATAATCAATGTTATGAATTTAATATTTATGATTCCTATGGCGATGGTATGAATGGATCAGCCTACGCTCCTTCTTGTACCACAGATGGAAATTATTTCATTTATGATGCTGACGGAAATATATTGGCTTCACTTATAGCTTCAAGTTCTAATTTTGGTTTTCAAGAAACCAATGAAATTTGTGTCAATTTTGATAATACTTCTGGTGTTTCAGAATACAACACTATTTCCTTATCTGTTTTTCCAAATCCAACAAAAGATATCGTAAATCTTAATTTTAATTTAGAGAAAAATGAAAGGGTAGTGGTTCAGCTTTTTGATATGAATGGGAAAATTTTACAGCAAATAGATGCAATAGGAAATATTGGGCAAAATAGGATTTCAATGGATTTAAAAACTGTTAGCGCAGGCATTTACTATGTTTCAGTAAATCAATCAAAAATAAAGTTGATAAAAAAATAATTTGATGATTTGCTTTTATTTCACAAACGTATTTGTAATCTTTTTAAAAAGTATTTACACTAAATGACAAATAAATACCTTGTCACTTCGACCTCCGAAGTCTCGGAGGAGAAACGAAGTTCGGCAAAGCCAAGTCTAAAAGTCAATATTATAAGTTCTAAACGCATTAAAGATGTCTCCACTCCGGTCGACATGACACACAAAATCAATTTGTCACTTCGACCTTGTGGAGAAGTCTATAACTAGAGCATAAATTCTAAATAAAATTTCAGATATCTCCGCGCTGGTCGATATGACAACCAAAAACATTTTTGTCACTTCGACCCAACTTGTTATTAGTTTTTTCCCGTACTTCCAAAACCTCCAGTACCTCTTTCGGATTCTGAAAGTTCGTTTACTTCTTGCCAAATTACTTTTGTAAATGGTGCTACCACCATTTGAGCAATACGTTCTCCATCTTCGATGATAAAATCTTCGTTGGATAAATTAATCAAAATCACTCCAATATCACCTCTATAATCTGCGTCAATTGTCCCTGGAGAATTAAGTACTGTAATTCCTTTTTTGTATGCCAAACCACTTCTCGGCCTCACTTGCGCTTCGTATCCATCTGGAAGGGCGATGCTTAAACCCGTAGGGATTAATTTTCTTTCCAAAGGTTTAAGTATTATTTTTTCATCGATGTTTGCTCTTAAATCCATTCCAGCCGAAAGGTCAGTAGCATAGTGAGGTGTTTCGTGTTTTGAGTTATTTATGATTTGTACGTTCATTTTGATAGAATTTTTTGTAAAAGTAAAGCAATCCTAGAAACCCTAAAATCATTTTTCTAAAATGATTTCACACGTAAATAAATTACGTTGTAGTGATAGACCTTTGTGGTATCAAATTAATAAAACGATAAAGAATGGAAGCAAATACATTAGAACAAATATTGAACAATGCATCAGAAGTTCAATTAGAGCAATTGGTTTATGAATCAAATGATGATGGTATGATGTTGTATTTTAAAACCATCATAAATAACAAATCATACCATTCCAAAATGTCTATCGATTGGTCGGGATTGAATTGGATTATTGGTAAATACGCACAATTAGGACTTGATATTTATGATGCTATTACTTCTAAATTATTTGAATCGAAAGATAGGTTTAGAGAATATCAATTTGAAAATGAAATAAGACTTAAGAAATATGAAGAAGCTTTAGTGGCTTAATACCAACTTTTAAAAAAAAATATATTATGAGAAATTTAAACATCACTTCACAAAACGCTATTCACCCACTGCCAGTAATGGGAATTCTAACACACGTAGCAGAATTGGCGCATCACGATATGATTTATATCTACCATAAATTACAGAAAGGAACGAAACTCACAGTACAAAAAGATGAAGACAGATTTTGGGACAATGATGCTTTGGCTGTTTATTTCGGAGGCTTCAAACTTGGTTATATTTCCAAAAAGACAAGCGGAATGATTCAGAGATTGATTAAAGAAGGAAGTGTCATCAATGCTACTGTAAAAGGGTTGAGTAAAGAGAAATTCAAACCGCTTTCTGAATTAGATATCGAAGTTCACGTTATGCCGTAGTAGTTATTAGCTCTTAGCTCTTAGTGATTGGCAGTTAGCTCTTAGCTCTTAGGGGTTAGCTCTTAGTGGTTGGCTCTTAGCTCTTAGGGATTGGCAGTTAGGGGTAAGTTTTTAGGGGTTAGTTTTTGGCTCTTAGTGGTTAGCTCATAGTATATCAACCAATAAACAAATCAACTATTTAACTATTTAACTAATTGTTATATTCCGTCTTTAGTGTTTTTGAGTAAGTTATAAAGAAAATCTCGTGCTCTAAAAAGTTGTGCTTTTACTGTTCCTAAAGGTAAATCGAGTTTTTCAGCAATTTCATCGTAACTTAATTCTTGAAAATAGCGCATTTCGATGAGCATTCTGTATCTTGGTTTAAGTCTTGTGACGACTTCTCTCATAATGATTAACTTTTGCTCCTTGATGGCTTCTTGTTCTGGATTTAGATTTTCGGATTGTAATTCTATCATCAAAGAGTCGCCATCATCATTGTTGTATCTATTATCGAGCGACAATACATTTTTCTTTTTCTTGCGAAGGAAGTCAATACAATTGTTAGAAGCGATTTTGAAAAGCCAAGTACTAAAAGCAAAGTTGGGAGTATATTGAGAAAGTCTGTTGAATGCTTTACCAAAAGCTTCAATAGTCAAGTCATCTGCATCATCAGAATTGTTGACCATTTTGAGCAGCATAAAATAAACAGAATCTTTGTATCGATCCATCAACTCAGCAAAAGCTTTTTGATCTCTTTGGTGAACTGCACGTTGCACCAAACCAAAATCGTGTTTGGCTTTGTCTGATAAATGACTAATGTCTGGAAGTTCTTCACTCATAATTATCAACGTAATTTGTCGTATCTTTTATTGGTAAAATATAAATACGGATTTAAATATAGCATTATTATTTCAAAAAACGGTATTAAAAATACAATATCTTTTGATTTCATCGTTTTAAACACTCGATAACTTGCAATATATTGCAAAATTATTCTAACTAAAATCATCGCAACAGGGATGTACCAAAGTGGATATATAATTGAAGTAACAATCGCTAATGGCAGAAAAAACAGATAACTTAAAGGAAATAGTCCTAAAAGAAACTTATGAATAGTTTTGTAATGTTTTCCAGTAGTAAGATGTCTTCTTTTTTGAATTCTCCAAGTTTTTAGAGTGGGTTTGGGTTGAGATAAAGTAATAGATTCTGAACCAAAACAAATCGCAACATTTTTGCTGTTAGCGGTTTCATTTACAAATAAATCATCATCACCAGAAGCAATATGATAATGACTTTTGAATCCTCTCACACTATCGTATAATTCATTTTTATATCCTAAATTTCTGCCAACACCCATATATGGGACACCCGCTTTGGCAAATGACAAGTACTGTAATGCAATATTGCAAGCATCATATCTTATTAGTTTGTTGGCAAACCCTTTTTTAGCAACAAATCCTCCAGCCCCTAGTACAATTTTCTTTTGAGTTGAAAATTTAGACGCCATTTCTTTTAACCAGTTCTTTGAAACGGGATAACAGTCTGCATCGATAAAAATAAGTTGGTCATATTTTGCCGCTTTTACACCTAAAGTGAGTGCATATTTTTTTGCATAACCATCTTTACCGTTTTCAGGAATATTCACTAATTTAATTTTGGGATGCTTTAATGAAAAGGCTTCCATCACATCCCAGGTTTCGTCCCAACTTCTGTCATTTACCAAAACTACTTGAAACTCTGGATAGTCTTGCTCCAAAACCAAAGGAAGATATTGCATAAGATTTTGCTCTTCGTTTCTAGCACAAATAATTATAGAAACTGGTTTCAATTCATTTGATTCTGATTCTCTTTTCCCTTTAACTGTCATTCTTAAAAAGAAGAATAGAAAATAAAGAAGTTGAATCAGAAAAAAAAATCCTGTTGCAATGAGTAATATTTCGGGAATACCTATTTTCAAATTGATACAATTATTTCTATTACAAAATTAGACTTAATATATTTTATGAAATCAAAAACTTAATATTGTAATTAACAATGGTTTTTTGGAAAGAATATTTGGAAATCGACTTTCTTAGTTTGATGATACAGAAATCAAACCTGAAAGAATTTGTTTCGCTGCTTTTTGTTCTGCTTTTCGTTTGGTAGCACCTTTCGCTTTTGCTTTTTCTACACCATCAATGAGAATCGCCATCACAAAAGAAACACCACCATTATCTTCTTGAATTTCTTCAAGCATTTCAAATGTTATATCTTGTTTATTTTTCTGGCATTGAATGATGAGTTGACTTTTGAAATCTATATTTTGTTGCACAACTTCATCAAAATTAAAAAGTTCGTTGAAAATATTTTTCCGCAAAATTTTTCTAGTTATTTTATAACCATGATCTAAATATAATGCGCCAATTATAGATTCGAAGGCATTTCCGAGTAATGAATTAAATTTGTTTTTTGATTTTTGATAATCGATGAGTGGTTCAAGTCCGAGTTTTTCACCTATAGAATTTAGATTTTCTCTACTTACAATTCTAGCCCTCATTTGGGTGAGTTCGCCCTCAGATTTTTTCGGAAATTTAAGGTATAAAATTTCTGCAACTATAGCACTCAATAATGCATCGCCTAAGAACTCAAGCCTTTCATTATTATCTCCTTCTAACTTTTCGGTTTGTACAGATTTATGGGTTAACGACTGAACATACAAATTGATGTTTTTGGGTCGAATTCCAAAACTAGTTTTAATAAAATAATCCACTTGTTTTTCTCGATCCGAAAATTTATGACCGAAAAGTAAGTATTTACGCATTGTATTTTTTTACAATAATAGATGTATTGTGACCACCAAATCCAAATGTATTACATAATGCGGCTCTCACTTCTCTTTTTTGTGCTTTGTGAAAAGTGAAATTCAATTTGTAATCAATTTCTTCATCTTCTACTTCAAAATTAATTGTAGGGGGAACAATATCTTCTTGAACTGCTTTTACACAAGCAATTGCTTCAATAGCTCCGGCAGCACCTAATAAGTGACCCGTCATTGATTTTGTAGAACTAATATTTAGATTATACGCGTGTTGTCCAAATACTTCTTTGATTGCTTTAGTTTCAGCAATATCACCTAATGGTGTAGAAGTACCGTGTACATTTACATAATCAATATCATCAGGATTCATTTGAGCATCATCTAGTGCAGCTCTCATTACACTTATAGCGCCCAATCCATCAGGGTGTGGTGCTGTTAAGTGATAAGCATCTGCAGAAAGCCCTCCACCTACAACTTCAGCGTAGATTTTAGCACCTCTGGCTTTTGCATGTTCTAATTCTTCAAGAATTAAAGCTCCAGAACCTTCTCCTAACACAAAACCATCTCTAGTTTTGTCAAAAGGTCTTGAAGCTCGAGTAGGGTCGTCATTTCGAGTTGACAAAGCTTTTAAAGCATTGAAACCTCCGATTCCAGCAATATTTACTGCTGCTTCTGAACCTCCAGAAACAATTACGTCAGCTTTTCCTAATTGAATCAACATCAATGAATCTATCAAAGCATTTGTAGCTGACGCACATGCAGAAACTGTGACATAATTAGGTCCTCTAAATCCAAATTTCATAGAAATATGACCAGCAGCAATATCTACAATCATTTTAGGAATAAAGAAAGGGTTGAATCGAGGAGTTCCATCACCGTTGGCATAAGTAAAACATTCCTCTTGGAATGTTCCTAGACCTCCTATTCCAGATCCCCAAACAACACCGCAACGATCTAAGTTTAATTTTTCTAAATCAAAACCTGCATCATTTATTGCTTCAATAGAAGAAAACATAGCATATTGAGAAAAGAGGTCAAGTTTCCTTGCCTCTTTTCTTTCAATAAGATCCTCAACATTAAAGTTTTTTACTTCACAAGCGAATTGTGTTTTAAACAGGCTTGAATCAAACTTGGTAATAGGCGCAGCTCCGCTCACACCATTTACTAAATTTTTCCAAAATTCATCTAATGAATTTCCTATTGGAGTCAATGCTCCCATTCCTGTTACAACTACTCTTCTCTTACTCATAAAACTTTTAGCAATAATGATTGATTACATGTTTTTTTCAATATAACTCACAGCTTCACCAACCGTTTGGATGTTTTCCGCTTGATCATCTGGGATAGCGATGTTAAATTCTTTTTCAAATTCCATAATAAGTTCAACTGTGTCCAAAGAATCTGCTCCTAGATCATTTGTGAAACTTGCTTCTAGAGTTACTTCTCCTTCGTCAACACCCAATTTATCTACGATAATTGAGATTACTCTTGATTTTACGTCTGACATTTTTTCTTTTTTTAATGATTATTTCAACTTGCAAATAAAATACTTTTCATCAACCCTGCAAAATTCTTTTAAGGAAAGTTATCCCCAATTTGCAAAATATTATGTTTTTTTATGTTTAATGTTTTATAATTCTCCTTTTTTCATCTTGTTGTACTTTGCAGAAAGATATGCTAATACATTGGTAAAAGCTTCGAATGCCTCAGAAGTGCCATCGCTTATTTCTTTTCCTTGTATTTTAAGAATGAGTTTTGCATACAAAGCATTAAAAAAAACTTCAATATTGGAAGCATTGGGATTATTGGAAACTTTTTTAAACTCTTCCAAAAACTGTTCTGCAAAAGAATAGATTTTGGCGTACTTTTCATCTTTGTAGTACTCTAATAGAGAATTATGCAAATAAGTCATTTCCATAATCACATCATTTACTTCATAAAGGTGCCCTACTTTTTCAATTCTTTGTAGTTTCATCTTTTGAATGAGCGAAACATACCATTCATTTAATTCTGATTTTTGAGCATCTGAAAGTTCTTGCTGGTCTATAATAAAAGTGGAGATTTTGTCTATTTCAAAACCACAAGCTCTTACCACATCTTCAATTTGCCACATGTAGAGCACATATTCTGCTATATTTTCCTCTTTTTTTTGTCGAGATATATACATAATTGTGTTTAGTTCTCTCCTAGATTAGCGTAGGCTTGATTCAGTTCCTTGATGATTTGTTCTGTAATGTCGTGATTAGGATTTGCATATATTACTTGTCCTCCAAGTTGATAAGAAATAACATAATCATACCCTAATCTTTGTCCTATTTCTTGCATAAATTCTTCTGTCATATCCAAATAACTCAAATTTGCCATTTGAGCATTTTGTTGTAATTGAACTTGTAGTTTTTGTTCTTCTTGGGCTAAGTTTTGTTGCATTTGCTGCAATTCTTGTTGCTTCATTTGCAATTCAGTATTTCCTAAAATAGGCGCTTCTTTTTGAAATGCATTGTATTTTTTCTCAAATTTGACATACATATCTTCTAAGGCTTTTTCTGCTGTAGTTTGTTGTTCTGATAATGATTTCTGCATTTTTATGGCTAAATCATAATATTTTCCAACAGAATCTCCGTTGGCCCAAGCAATTTTTGCTCCATTAGAATCCAAAATATTATTTGAAACTGAACCGTCATTAGAAACTGAGGTAGAATTTTCTGATTTCGAACTTTCGTTTGTTTGGCTTGTAAAGTGTAATACAAAAAGTACAATTACTAATACAAAAAGAACTACATTTATAATAGTTAGTTTTTTAACATCCATTTTATTATCTGTTGATTGAATTAATAGGTATTTATGTTTCTAAATGCTTCACCAAAATCTTTTCCCATTTCTACAAAACGCATCCATACTTTTTCTAAAAATTCATCGGAAACTAATTTTTCCATGTCTTCCATTCCTGAAACATCAGGGGCGTTCAATCTGTAGATTTGCTCGTACTGATCAAGCACGATTTTTACGATATATTTATTTTCTCTTAGGAAAATACTTATATCCAATTTGGGATGTGGTATTTTAGTTACTGTTCGCAAAACTTTTGCAAAGTTACAAACCCAAAATCATAAAACAATAAAAAAAAGTAAAAAGTAATTAAGCAATAGCTACTTTGTCGAAATGTGAGTATTCACAAAACTCAAATGGAATTTTCACCATAAACGCAAAGTCTTGACCTACTTCAAACATATCGTCTTCGTCTGCTTGGTAATGCCATTTTACAGATACGTCTGAACCTGTTTCCAAAAGTTCATTGAGTTTGTAAAACATAAATAAAATTCTTTTGCTAGAAGAGATATTGAAGTAATCTAGTTTGATAGAAACCGCTGTCTTAGGTGCTGGATTTTTGAGGTAATCTCCAAGCCACTCCAAAACTGGTTTGAAAAATTGTTCAGCATCATTATCTATCGCTTTTCCTTCAATAGTAAAAACTCCTGTTTCTACATTAAAGTCAATTTTGGGAGTAGTTGCTGTTGGTTCAATTAATAGTGATTCCATGTATCAAATTTTCATTGGTTCTGCTAATATCCAAATAATATTCGACATAACGCATTAAATTCTACCAAAATCTTTGAATAGAAGATTAAAATCGCTTTTAATTCGACAAAGATTTTCCTTAAAGTTCAATTGTTTTTTATTATAAAGACTAAAAGATTCAAGACAAAAAGACAAAAGACAAAAGACGATAAGACAAAAGATTTTTTATTGTGCAAGGTACAACGTCTTATGTCCGATGTCTAGCATCTTTTGCCTTCAGATTTTCAACTTATAAAAAACAGACTTCTCCACTCCGGTCGAAGTGACAAAAACAATGATAATTAATTCATTTTAACTAATGCTGTTTTAAAAAAAGTGGTTACTCGATATGATAAATAAAATCACTTGTCACTTCGACTGGAAGAATGACCGATAGGGAATTCTAAAATGGAGAAGTCTCGAATCTAAATTATTACATCAAAACAAAATTACAGATGTCTCCTCCGCAGCTGCGGAGGTCGACATGACAAACGAAAACGATATGACAAATCATCTTCTCTTATCATCACAAAGTCTTATATCGCTATATCTAGCGTCTAGCGTCTAGAATCTAGACTCTAGAATCTCATTATCCAAATAATTCAACCCCATATCTTTTTTCAAAACCAGCGATGCCTTGCAAGCCCCCAGAATGAACTAAAACGATGCTCGAGCCTTCAGGAAAATATCCTTTTTTGATTTGGTCAAAGACAGAAAAAAATTGTTTTGCAGTATATATCGGATCTAATTTTATTTTTGTTTCTGCATAAAACCATTGCATAAAATGGATAAGTTCTTCATGGTATTTGGCATATCCTCCAAAATGGTAGCCTGTCCAAATTTCAAACTGATTGCACCCTGGACTCCATTTTTGAACTTCTTCAGATATAAAATCTTTTCCTTTGAGTACTTGCACACCAATGACTTTTTGATGTGGTTTTAGTTTTCTAACCATTCCTGCTAAAGTTGCTCCAGTACCACAATCTATAGAAATGTAATCAAAATCGATGTCAATTTCTGACACAATTTCTTCGCAACCTTTTACACCCAAAGTATTGGCACCACCTTCTGGTATGATATAATATTCTGGATATTGTCGTTGCAATTGACTTAAATAAGTCTCGGAATTTTTGACTCTGTAAGCAGTTCGGTTTTCAAAAATCAATTTTGTATTTTGACTTTCACAAAACAATAACGTTTCACTTTTAGGAGCATCTTCATCTCCTCTAACAATGGCAATAGATTCCAAGTTGTGATTCTTACAAAGAAATGAAGTAGCACTAAGGTGATTGGAATGTGCCCCGCCAAATGTGATAATGCCTTTGAAAGCGTTTTTTAAAACAAAATCAATATTGTATTTGAGTTTTCGCCATTTATTTCCGCTGATGATATCGTGAATTTCATCATCTCTTTTTATAAAAACAGAAACATTTTTTTCCTGAAATAGCGGAAGATATATTTTTTGTAATGGTGAATCTTTAATCATTTCACCAACATAAACAGAGTATTAAAACAAACAATAGAATATTATTTTAATTAAGGTACAACTTGAACTTGAGCATTTAAAGCTCTATACTTACTTCTTATAATACCTCCATTACTTGTCCCTTGAATATTCGTAGCATGTTTTGTTCTATCCATATATACTGTTGAGGTTCCTTCTGCTAAATTACTCATTTGAGTAATACCCATGATTAAATTTGTTGCTCCTAATTGATTTTGAAAGAACAAGGCGTCTTCACCCCAAGTCCATGAACCTACAAAAAGCCCTATGGATTCGTTAGCTGCTAAAGAATTTCCCAACCAAGTGAAAGTATTCGCTTGAGATTTTACAATAGTCGTGAAATTTGGATCAAATGAAGCAGTATCCATGGAAGGAGTAGCATTAGTGAAAACTGATCCATCTACATCTGTGTAAACAAATGTTCCTGATGTTATCATTCCTGCATATTCTTTTACATGGCCAGAATACCAAGCGTTGTAAGTAAGCAAATCTCCGTTAAAAGTTACGGTTGCACCATCGGTTAATTCTAAAATGGTTCCCGTTATTCCTCCAAATTTAAATTTAGCAACAGCAACAGTTTTGTCTGTGTTTTTATTGTAAAACAACTCATAATCAGTATAGATCTTATCTTGATTGACATCAGAAGAATCTTCTTTTGCACATGAAGAAAGAAAAAGCAATGTGATGATAAATAGAGAGTAGTGTATTAATTTCATAACAAGAAAGTTTTTAGTTTATTAAACAAAAATAAGACTTTTTTTTAAATTTTAATATAAAAACTATTGTTTTTCTATCACTTTTATCTCGATTCTTCTATTTTTATCTCTTCCCCATCTGTAAGCGTTTGGAGCAATAGGATTATCGGAACCACAACCAGAAAAAGTAACTCTATGTTCTTCGATGCCTTGAGATACGATATAATCATGAACGGCTTGTGCTCTTTGATGTGAAAGCAAAACGTTTTTTTCAGGAATGCCACTGATGTCTGTATATCCCATTACTTCTATTTTTAATTTTGAATTTTCTTTCAACACTAAAACCAATTCATCTACTACTTGTTTACATGAGTCCACTAAAACAATTTCACCAGGTCCAAAAACAACATTTTGTAACAACATTGATTTTCCAATGGGTGTTTTTAAGATGGTATTTACGGGAATCAAAACTTCTTCATCTACATTCAAAGTTTCTTCATCCACCAATTTATCTAAAGATTCTGCTTTTTTGCTGATGACTTTAATTTCTATTCTTCTATTAGCTTCTCTTCCATCTTTGGATTTGTTGCTATAAGCAGGTTTTGCAGAACCAAGTCCTTTATAAGAGATTCTATTGGCTGCAATTCCCTCACCTATAAGAAAGTCATAAATAAATTGTGCCCTTTGTTGAGAAAGCGTTTTGTTGTTTGCCTCGTTTCCAGATTTATCGGTATGTCCGCTTATTTCAAGTACCATATCTGGATTTTTTTGTAAAGCATACAATAGATTTTTTACGTCTGTATTTCCTCCCACATTAGAAAAACTGGTTTTTCCTGGGCCAAATTTCACATTTTCCAAAATCATTATGGTACCTACTGGTATTGCTTCGGGAACTATGGCCAAATGTTCGATGGAAATGTGCAATTGCGAACTGTCAATAAACTCAGGCATGGGAGCGCATATTTTGTTTCCAATAGAATCACTGATGATAAATTCACTGTAAGGCTTAAAGTTGATAATTCTTTCTCTTATAGTATTATATCTTGGGCTGTTGTTAGCACCATCTGTTCCCAAATCCCAGTAAGCGGTGGCATCTAAATCGCTAAAGCCACAAAACTGTTTTAAAATTACAGCAGCCAAAAATCCGCTGGCGTGCCAACCATTCCAACAATGCAGATATACAGGTCCTACTGTTGTGTCTATGGCACTTTGATAGACCAATTTCAACATTTCGTAAACATGTTTGTCATCAAAATAATCGTATTGATGATATTCCATTTCATTGATGGCTCCGTTTAGACAATTGCAATCTTTTAGAGTGGGTGCGGTTTCAAAATTATTTCTGTATAAATAGATTGAATTGGAAAAACCTTCTTTGCAAAGATTTTCTATACCATCGTTGGGCAATGGATTGTGATTGTGTCTTTTGTTTTCTTTGTGATAATGATTGTTGGCCCCGCCTCTATACGCAACTCCATGAAGAATGGGTCTCATATTTCTTGCACCATACAAATCATCAAAGCCATTTCCCCAGTTATCTACCACTTTGTACATCAAATCTGTTTCGGTGTATCTTGTTTTATAAAAATCGGGTGTAAGGTAGAAATCAGGATTGTAGATTCTATGTTCAAAATCTTCCTCAGGGCAAATTTCAGGAAAGTCTTTCTGCAACAATTCCTTCTCTGTAAAAAGCGAATCTTTGACAGTCGAGTCTCCAAAAGGTGGATCATGAAAAATCAAATTTGTATTGGCGTGAATACAAGTACCTATAATCACTACGATATATAAAACAAATAACCTCATATTACAAAGTTACTTATACGCAACAAAGCAATGATGAGGTTACAAAAGAGTTGTTAACAAGTGGTTTTTTACTTTTTGATAGTTAGGATTATTTTTTCTAATTCTTCAATTCTTTTTTCAAGAGATACTACTTTTGCATCCTCTTCTTTTAGTGCCTGAATTAGAACTGGAACTAAGCTTGTATAATTTACTGCAAGAAAAGGTATTTCAATCTTTTCAAATCCATTTTTAGGATCCTCATCTATAGGTCTATATTCATATGTTTTTACAGACTCTGTAATTAAATTTTGTAGTTCTTGAGCGCTTAAACCTATTTTTTGCTCTTGAAATGGATCTTCTTTTAATAGATAAGTAATTGGATTTATTTTAAGAATCTCTTTTAAGCCATAATGAATTGGGGTTATGTCTTTTTTGAGGGTAGTATCTGAAAAAATCCAATAATCATCTGCAAATACATCATCCCAAAAATTTGTAAATGGACTTCCTAAATCATAAGTCAAATTCGCACTTGGCGAGAATGATGCATTTCCTAAAATTATTTCACTTGAAAAATCGGCTAAATATTCAATAGACCCAATTCCAATAGTAGTACCCGTAGTAGCTCCATTATCAAAATCAGCCACATAATCAACTGTCAATAAATTAAACCCATCCCATGATGTCAACGTTAAACCATTTGCGCTTAACGCTCCAGTATTAGAGCCAAATCTCACAACGTCATTACCAGCATCGATTCTCATAACATTGGTATTATTATCGGATTCAAATCTAAAATCATAATCTAATCCTCCTTCATTAAAAACAGCTGCTGTAGTACCTAATTCTAATCTTTCTTGTGAATTTGTACTAAAATTAAGGTGATCAGCAGTTGAAGACCACATTCCTGTATTTAAGTCCCCAGTAAAAGAATAGGCAGGTGCACCTGTTGCTCCTAAAAATGTGGTCGCTAACTGTGTATTTGTCAATCTCAATCTTTCTGCTCCTCCTGTTGACCAGTTTAATTGATCAGCAACTGCGCTATACATTCCTGTATTGGGATCGTTAATAAAAGAAAATGTAGGAGTTCCGTTGTTACCATTAACACCTTGTAGCCTTTGAGTAGGAGTGATTCTTAATGCTTCTGTTCCTGCAGTGGCAAAATTTAATTCATTAGTTGTTCTTCTGTACATACCTATGTCAGTATCAGCGCCCCAAGTATAAAATGGTAACGCTGCTGTACCATTTGACATTGCATGAACTTGATTTCCATTGGCAACTCTGAATCTAATTATATTATTAGTTCTAAAATCTAAAGCTTGTCCGTTTGTGGTCCCTAAAAAATTAGTTCCAGAAGTTGTATTCGCATTTCCTAAAATCTTCCAATCGCCAGTGTTATTTCCCACATCAAATCTTTGCCAAGCAGCACCATCCCAGTAATAAAAACCTGGAGTTACAGCAGTTGCGCCAGCACCAGCAGATACGGTATTATACACCAACAAAGATGTAGCTGGAGCAGTAATAGGACCTGCTGCGTTAGTTGCTGTAAGTGCAACTCTTGGCACCAATATACCTTTGTCTGTAGCCACCACATCAAGCATGGCGCTATTGGCTGGGTTGGCTCCCGAATTATTGATTCCTACTCCTTGTCCAAAAGACAAACTTGTTGCAAAAAGTAATAACGATGGGATTAATATTTTTTTCATGGTCGGTATAATTAAATTATCTTAATATCAATTTTTTAGTCAATTTGTTATGGTCATTAAAAAGGGTAATCATGTAGGTTCCAAAAGCTAAATTTTCGTCTTGTATTTCAAATCTATTGAAACCTTGTTTAGCAGAAAGTTGTCTTGGGGTGGTAATTTGTTTGCCTAAAGCATCATAAATAATCAATTCATATTCAGCATCAAAACTTGAAGTCAATTCTATTGTTATTTCTTTAAGGTTTGGTGCATAAACGTTAAAACCGTTTTCACTTTCACAAGGATTCACTTGAATGGGATCATAAAACTTTGTATTTCCATCAGTATCCACTTGTGCGATTTTGTAATAGACTTGGCTGTTGGCACCTGCTTCATCTATGTAGGAGTAGTTTTGAGTTTGACTGCTGCTTCCATTTCCATTAATAGAGGCGATTTTTTCAAAATCATAACCATTTTGGCTTTTGTGAATTTCAAAATAATCGTTGTTTAGTTCTGATGCGGTTTGCCATTCAATTACAATTCCATTGCTTTCACAAGTTCCATTAATAAAATTCATAGTCACAGGAAGTGGTTCGCTCATATCTGCCAATGTCCATGTTCTGTACCATGTTCCTGCGGGCGGGTTAACACCAGAGACTACACCTGGAATATTTCCGTTCCCATAAATTCCATTAGGAATTCCACCAGTAAACCATCCAAACCATTTGTCTTGAACACCATCATATTGTTGTGCCCCCAAATTGTTAGTCGCCAACATATTCCCACCTCCTATTTCATCAGGATGCAAATTGTAGTTGAAAGTAAGTGTTGGTGTAGGGAATGTAGTAAATGTTTGCCCTGTACCTAGAGGATCTCTCACATCAATAATCCAAAAACGGTCAACGGCATATTCAGAAACATCTGCTTGTCCATTGGCTCCTGCCATATGTACCACCTCTGAAGGCCATGGTTGATTGTTGAAAGCAGGACCTGGAGATACTTCCCAAGAGGAAAGTGCCATATAGCCTGCGCCAACACCTGCACCTGTGATGTTGATGGATAACGGCATTTTATTCATCCCTGTTCTGGCAGTAAAAGGAACTGTATAGTTTCCTGTTCCTGTTCCATTGTTCCATTTTATATAATCAAATTCGCCATTAGTGATGATGTTACCTCCTGTTCCTGTTGTAACAATTCCATTAGGATGTGATTGATTGACCACTAAAACTGCTTCATCTCCAACAGTACCGGCATTGATTACAATAAAGGCATCGTTATTAATCACAAGTGCGTTATTTTGAGCAAAAAACACAAGTGAAATAAGGCTAAACAGTACAAAGTAGAGTTTTTTCATTGCAAAATGATTTTAATTGACTTACAAACATACAAACTATTTATCTGAAAACAAATGAAATACGAGCAAATTTATACTAAAATCACAAGGTTATTACATTAAACTATGTTTACAGATGACGAATACGTGAATATTATTGATAAAACATTGTTATTCAACGATGGAAATTCCATTTTGTTGTGTAGCAATCCATTTTTTGCCAGAATTATCAATAGCAATAGAAGTGATGATATTTCCAGAAATATTTGAGTTTTCGATGTCGAAAATCTCCCAATTTATACCGTCATATTTTACCAGACCTTTGTTTTGTGTTCCTATCCATTTTACACCATTTTCAACAACGATAATTGGTCGAACTAAGTTTGATGGTAAATCAGAGTTGGTTGTGTTGTAGGTTTGCCAAATGTTATTTTCAAATTTACTTAAACCACCGTTTGTGCCCACCCAAAGAATGTTGTTATCTTCTGTAGCAATGGCATAAACATTATTATTGGGTAATCCAGAGTTGGTTTGGTTGAATGTAATCCAATTTGCTCCGTTAAATGAAGTAAGTCCGCCACCAGTGCCAATCCATAATAGCCCTTGTGAAGTAGTGCTAATCGCACCTATAGAATTATTGGGGAGACCAGAGTTTTGTGGTGTAAAAACTTGCCAATTTGTGCCGTCATATTTTATCACACCACCATTGGTAAAAGTGCCAATCCAAATAACATCGTCAACATCAATGGCAATGCTTCTTATTTTGTTGGTTGGCAAGTCTGAATTTGATGTATTGAATATTGACCAGTTTACTCTGTCGAATTTAACCAAACCTAAATCTGTCCCAATCCAAACGTGATTGTTGGCATCTACTTTTACAACATTTATGTTTTGAGAAGGTAAAGGTGAGTTGGAAACATTATAAACAGTCCAAATATTATTTTCAATTCTGCACAAGCCTTCTTCAGTTGCAATCCAAACTTCACTTTGATGCATCAAAATGTCATTTACTTTGTTGGAAGGTAAATTAGAGTTTTGTGTGTTCAATACCTCAAAAACTTCTTTTGAAGCAGTAGTAGGCAGTGGTTGAATAGGCTCTTTTTTCTTACAACTAAGAAAGCATAAAATCAAACAGGAATAAATTAGGGTAGTTTTCATTTGTTTTGCTTTTTATTGCTTCACAAACTGCACTACTTTTCTGCTGTATTGATTTTGAAATTCTATTGCATAAATTCCATTGGCAAGGTTTGAAAAGTCAAAAGTGTGATTATTGTAGCCAACTTTAAAGTTTATTTTTTCATTATAAATTAATTCACCCAATAAGTTCATTACCTTAATATTCACTTCACCTGAATTTTCCAAATAAGTTTTTAGATTTACTTCACCTGTAGAAGGATTTGGGTATAGTAGAATGTCTAAGTCGTTTAAGTCGTTTTGTCTATTTACTACTATAACTTGACTTTTGTGTTCCTTACCATCATAATCTACTTGAATAAGTCTGTAAAAAGTTTTAGGAGAAAAATATTCAAAATCATTAAATTGATAATTGATATTCTGACTAGAATTACCTTTTCCAGCAATAGTTCCAATAGATTTGAAATTTTCTCCATCAGAAGAACTTTCTAGAATAAAATAGTCGTTGTTGATTTCAGAAGCAGTTGACCAAGAAATAAGGTTGTGATTTTGTTCTGCTTTTGCTTGGAAGTTTATTAATTCAACAGGTAGAGCAATCACGTTTGTAACTGTTATAGTGAAATCACATTCTGCACCGCCATTTCCATCCCAAACTAGAAAATACGTAGTTGGAGTAGCGTTAGGAAGTGTAGTGGTATATGTGTCGCCTGTAGTTAAATTTTGGCAAGCATCTGCTGATGTATATGTGCCTCCACAAGCATCAGTACTTGATGTAAAAATTCCAAACTGACCACTCCCACCATAAAAACCTGAACCAGTATGATAACCAAATTCAGCACAGTTTACACTAGAAACATTAACTGCAACATCAGATCCTCCACCATCACTTTGGAATTCAAGCCAAGAAGTGTTTTCCAATGTGCCAGCACATATTAAAGCGCCAGCAGGATCATCATTACCTGTTGTATATTCACAATTGTTACTAGAGACAGTTACTGGAATGTCACTAGTCATACCAGTTGCGTTTACACAAGCGTCTCCGCCATTAGGGATAGCAGTTGGTAAATATTCTTCAACATTGAGCGTAAAAGGACTAGTTACTCCAGCCGCTGCATCAACTCTAAGGTAATAAGTACCTGCATTTTGAAAATAAACAGTCCTACAAGGTGAGTCGGAAGCAGGACTTGTCACAACAAATGGAGGGTCTGGTGCCACTGTAGAAGTTTGAAGACCTCCAGCCCAAGCACCATTTGCTAAGCATGACCATGGTCCTGCGCAAGCAGCAGCTTGTAAAATAGATAACTCTAAAATAGAGCCAGCGTTAGTACCTGATAAACCCATAGTATAATAAGAATTTGCAGCGACAGTCAATGCAAAAAATACATCAGCTCCACCTCCAGTTGTTGGTGCAGAATTACCTGGACAACCTCCGGTCATAAAATTTGAAAAGCCACTTGTTGTTCCAGAATATGTATAAGGAAACGAACCTATAGGTATAGAGGTACAAGGATCACAACCAGATGTTGTGCTTGGTGTGTAAGTAATTGTGATTTGACCTCTAGCTCCAGCTCCTCCTGGGTTTCTTGGGTTGGCAGTACTATTACCTCCACTACCACCTCCGCCTGGAGCTGTGCCAATCATTCCATCATTATCAACGGTACGACTTAATCCTCCTACACCTCCTGCTCCTGCTCCTGCTCCACCAGCTCCAGATGCATTGTTTGCTCCTGCATTACCAGGGGTGCCTGTTCCTGCATTTCCAACCCCTCCAGCTCCTCCAGCACCGTTAAGAGCTGTTCCTCCAGCACCACCAGGAGCGCTTACAGTGCTAAATGTTGTTGTTCCTCCATTACCTCCATTACCACTAGTTGAAGCACCTGCAGTACCTCCTGCGCCAACAATGTATGCGATTGTAGATCCTGGAGTCACAGTTACAGTGCCAATGGAATAGCCACCACCTCCGCCACCACCACCAGTGGACGCACCTGTTCCTCCATCTCCTGCGCCACCACCTCCACCTCCCCAGCATGTAACTGAGATGGAAGTTACACCACAGGGTACAATAAAACTTCCTGAAGCAGTAAATGTTGTTGTAACTTGACTAAAAGAAACGCCAAGAAAAATAAGACCAACAAGAAATGTAAAAAAAATATTTAGTATGTTATTTTTCATTTTTGAGTTTGATTTTTGTTAACGAATTCTTTTTCAAAATCTTCTGTTTTCATTAAAGTGCCCGGAGGAAGATTAATATATACAAGCGAATCCATTCTGTTAGCTCCAATTGCATATTTAGTATCTTCAATAAAATGAGTTTGAATTTTTTTGTCAACTATAAGAAAATCAGTTTTTACTTCGCAACAATTTTCAACAGTTGGACTTTGTCCAAAAAAGACAGAAATCATCAGAAATAAGCAGGTTGCTAAACCAAATTTGGTGTATGTGTATGTAAAATTCATATATTTATTTGAATAGATTTAACGATGTATTAACACACAAAGGTATAATATTTAACTTATTTTACCAAATTTTTACTTTAAATTTCAGTATTTTAGGTGTAAATTAACTTTGCGGGGTTAAACAAACTTATTTTACTGACGAAAGTATTCTTTTGAAGAATAATTTCAAAAACTGTTTTATTTGTTTTACACAAAACCTTACCTTCGCACTCTTAAACTTAAAGTAACTAAAAGCATAACGTTTTTTAAAAAAAAGGTTGCTTTAATTTTTAAAAAAATCAATAAATAAATTTATCTGATGATAACAGGATATAGAACACATAATAATGGTGAGTTAAGAATGGCTCACATCGGAACAGAAGTATCTTTGGTAGGTTGGGTACAAAATAGCAACGACCTTGGAGGAATGAACTTCGTAAACATTAGAGATCGCTACGGTATTACACAATTGGCTTTCAACATGGATGCCAATGCTTCGCTTTGTGAGGCCTCAAGAAAGTTAGGGAGAGAATTTGTAATTCAAGCCAAAGGGAAAGTTGCCGAACGTTCGAGTAAAAACAAAAAAAATCCAACAGGAGACATTGAAATCATAGTTTCTGAATTGAATATTCTCAAAGAAGCCAAATTACCTCCTTTTACCATAGAAGACGATACAGATGGTGGTGAGGAATTGAGAATGCAATACAGGTTTTTAGATTTGAGAAGAAATCCGCTCAAAAATAATTTGCTTTTAAGACATCAAATGGGCTTGGAAACGAGAAAATATTTAAGTGACCAGTCTTTTATTGAAGTAGAAACGCCTTATTTAATCAAATCTACACCAGAAGGAGCAAGAGATTTTGTGGTACCAAGCAGAATGAATCCTGGAGAATTTTATGCTTTGCCTCAATCACCTCAAACATTCAAACAATTGTTGATGGTGAGCGGTTATGACAGATATTTTCAGATAGTAAAATGTTTTAGAGATGAGGATTTAAGAGCCGACAGACAGCCAGAATTTACTCAGATAGATTGCGAAATGGCGTTTGTGGAACAAGAAGACATCATCATGACTTTTGAAGGATTAATTAAGCATCTTTTTAAATCTGTGATGAATGTGGATTTTGATGGCGATTTCCCAAGAATAGACTATGCTGAAGCGATGGCAAGATATGGTTCAGACAAACCAGACATTCGTTTTGGAATGGAATTCAACAATTTGAATGCATTGACACAAAACAAAGGTTTTCAAGTTTTTGACAATGCAGAAATTGTGATTGGAATTGTTGCCAAAGGTTGTGCAAATTATAGTAGAAAACAACTAGACGCATTGACAGAATGGGTAAAAAGACCTCAGATTGGTGCTCAAGGTTTGGTTTATGTAAAGGCTAATGAAGACGGTACCTATAAATCATCAGTTGATAAATTTTATTCTGAAGATGATTTAAAAGAATGGGCAAACCAAACAGGGGCTGTAGCTGGAGATTTAATTTTGGTGTTGAGTGGTGCTTTGGAGAAAACAAGAAAGCAGATGGGCGAATTGAGAATTCATATGGCTAATGAACTAGAATTGAGAGATCCAAAAGTAATCAAACCACTTTGGGTAATGGATTTTCCATTGTTAGAATTTGATGAAGAATCTGGAAGATATCATGCGATGCACCATCCATTCACATCACCAAAAAAAGAAGATTTCGATAAGTTGGATTCAGATCCAGGAAATGTAAGAGCGAATGCTTATGATTTAGCCATTAATGGTGTAGAAGTAGGTGGTGGTTCTATAAGAATTCACGACAGTGCGATACAGTCAAGAATGTTTGATTTATTAGGGTTTACTAAAGAAGAAGCGCAAGCACAATTTGGATTTTTGATGAATGCTTTCGAGTATGGAGCGCCACCTCACGGAGGAATTGCGTTTGGTTTTGACAGATTATGCTCACTGTTTGGCGGACAAGATAGCATCAGAGATTTTATTGCATTCCCCAAAAACAATAGAGGACGAGACATGATGATTGATGCACCAGCAACGATAGACACTGCTCAATTGAAAGAATTGAGTTTGGATGTAAAAATTGTAGCAGAAACCAAATGATTTCAAGACAAATAAGCAAACCAGATTATCCAATAGAAAGTGAATACTTTGGTAATTATGTGAAAAATGCTTTAGGCGAAGATTTAATTGCTTCATTGTTACTTTCTCAGAAATCGACTGTTGCTTTGTATGAAAATCTAACTGAAGAGCAGGGCAACTTTGCTTATGCAGAAGGAAAGTGGACTGTAAAACAAGTTTTACAACATATTATTGATACCGAGAGAATTTTCTGTAACAGAGCACTTCGTTTTGCAAGAAAAGATTCAGCTTCATTACCTGGATATGATGAAAATCATTATGCAGATTTTGATTTTGCGTATCATCGAACACTAAAAACTATTATTGAAGAATTTCAAATTGTTCGCCAATCTACAATTTATCTTTTTGAATCTTTTCATGAAGATGTTTTAGACGAGATAGGTGTGGCGGGAGAAAACGTATTTACCGCAAGAATAATCGGCTGGATGTTGTCAGGTCATAACGATCATCATAATAGAGTGTTGAGGGAGAAATATTTTGACGTTGGACTATAACGGCATACTATGTTACGACATACGATTTAACGATATAGGATGGCACGTCAATTTGAGATGATAAACGCTAGAGGTAAGAAGATGTTCAATTAAAAATCTGTTGTTTTAAATTCTAAGAAAATTACTTATAAAAATCAGTAAGCATTTGGGCTAAATCATCTTTTTGGGTGATATTAACCGAAACAGTTGGCTTTAAAAGAAGGAATCCCTCTTCATGACTTGAAATACATTCCGTTAAATCAAAAAACATGGTGTCGTTTAACTGAACCATTCCCAAATCTTCATTGGTATAATATTCATGATAAACAATGCTGTTTGCATCACAAAAAGTTTTGCAAATTTCTTTTTCTTCTAATTGATTTTGTTGTAATGAATCAATTTTAGAATAGAAAAACACCATTTTTATATCCGTTTCAAAAATCTCCCAATCACTGATGTTGATGACGTTATTTTGTTTGGGAACAACAATATCTTCAACTACAACTGGAGGGTTTACTGGAGTGGGGGGTCCAGTGATTTCGCTTTCTTGAGGGTTGGAGCAGGAAATTATAATAACTATTAGAAACAGTGGGTATAGAATTTTCATGATGTAGCAAAGTATTATAAAGTTTAGATGCAAATTTAAGAGAAAAGATTCAAGAAATTTCTTTTCGTATCAAAAAAAGTAATTACTTCGCAAAATGATTGCAAAATATAAAAACTTACTGCTTCTACACTTAACTGTGGTGATCTTTGGATTGACAGGCCCGATTGGGAAACTCATCAACGGAGATGAAGCTGCTATTGTTTTTTATCGATTGATTTTTGCTGTTTTAGGAATTTTCATTTATTTTAAATTTACCAATTACAAAATCAATTTTTCAAAAGAAGCACTCAAAGAAACATGGTATGTGGGTATTATTGTAGGATTGCATTGGATTACTTTTTTTGGAGCTATTAAACTTAGTAATGTTAGTGTTGCATTGATTTGTTTTTCGAGTGGTGCATTGTTTACCTCTATACTCGAACCAATCTATTTTAAAAGAAAAGTGGTTTTGTACGAAATATTGTTGGGGTTATTCATTATAGCAGGAATTTTTTATGTGTGTAAAGAACCAGGAAAACCCATTTTCGAATCCAAGTACATTTCAGGTATTTTGATGAGTATATTTTCCGCTTTTTTGTCTTCATGGTTTACTGTAATCAATGGAGGCTTGATCAAAAAGGGAAGAAGAGCCAAAAATATTTCCTTTTTGGAATTGAGTTTTGCGCTTATATTTTTGGTGTTTTTTGTAAGCGGAATGTATTATGATGATCTTTCAAAATTGTCATTTTCTGCAATTGATTTATTGTATTGTGCAGTATTGGGTTTACTCTGCACTTCATTTGCCTACATTGTAAGTGTGGATGTGATGAAAGAAATTTCGCCCTATACTGTCGTAATGTCTGTTAATTTAGAGCCGATTTATTCTATAATTATCGCCACATTACTTTGGCCAGAATCCGAAAAGATGTCCCCTACTTTTTATGTTGGCGCAGGAATTATTCTCGTTATTATTTTACTGAATGGTTATTTTAAAATGAGGTCTAAAAAGAAACTTTCTTTAGGAGCTACAGTTATTGAATCAACTGTTTTGTAACTTCCCATAGCACTGCTCCTCCACAAACGGATACATTTAGTGAGTGTTTGGTGCCAAATTGAGGGATTTCCAAAACGCCATCACAAACTCCTATAACTTCGTCTTGAACACCTTCTACTTCATTTCCAAAAACGAGCCCTACACCACTTTTGGGTACTTCAAAATCTTGTAAGGCAATGGTGTTTTCTGCTTGTTCTACCGCATAAACTTTATAACCTTTAGTTTTTGCCCATGCCACGGCTTGATTGGTGTTTTCAAAATGTTCCCAAGTCACAGATTCTGTTGCGCCCAAAGCCGTTTTTCTGATGTCTTTATGCGGAGGCGTTGCCGTGATGCCACAAAGCAATAGCTTTTCTACATTAAAAGCATCGCATGTTCTAAAAAAAGAACCAACGTTGTTTAAACTTCTAATATTATCCAAAATAACAATGATGGGGTGCTTATCTTTTTGAATAAAAGCATCTAATGAATCTCTTTGCAATTCATCTAATTTGAGTTTTCTGTTCATAACTATTGAAAATTGATGCAAATCTAAAAAACCAAATCCAAACACAATATTTATCTTCGTGTGAATGTCGTATTTTTCTTAAATTAAATGAGTTCAACAAAAAAAACAACCGATAAAGCAAAAGACAAGGAAACCCCCTTGATGCAGCAGTACAATAAAATTAAGTCTAAATATCCAGAGGCTTTATTGTTGTTTCGTGTGGGAGATTTTTACGAAACATTTGGACAAGACGCCATCACAACAGCCAATATTTTGGGGATTGTGCTCACCGCACGTAACAATGGTGGCTCCAAATTAGAGTTGGCTGGTTTTCCGCATCATTCTCTAGAAACCTATTTACCAAAGTTGGTGAGAGCAGGTCAAAGAGTTGCAATATGTGATCAGTTGGAAGATCCCAAACAAACCAAAAACATTGTAAAAAGAGGTGTCACAGAATTGGTAACTCCTGGTGTTGCTTTTAATGAACAAGTTTTAGAACAAAAGAAAAATAATTTTCTAGCAGCAGTTCATTTCGATAAAAATAAAGCAGGCGCAGCCTTTGTGGATGTTTCTACGGGTGAGTTTTTATTAGCAGAAGGAAATATCGAATATATAGAAAAATTATTTCAAGGGTTTTTGCCCAAAGAAGTTTTGTTTCAACGCAATAGAGACAAGCAATTTATAGAATCTTTTGGAGATAAATACTACACTTTCAAATTGGAAGATTGGGTTTTCACAGAAGATTACGCTCAAGAAAAATTACTCAATCACTTTGGAACCAAGAACCTCAAAGGATATGGCGTAGAAGAACAAAAATTAGGTATTATTGCAGCAGGCACCATTTTACATTATCTTGCGGATACCCAACACCACAAACTTTCTCATATTTCGTCCATTTCTAGAATTGATGAAGCCAATTACGTTTGGTTGGATAAATTCACGATACGAAATTTAGAAATCATTCATTCCTACAATGAAGATGCAATTACTTTGATTCAAGTGATGGACAAAACCGTTACACCAATGGGCGGAAGGTTGCTCAAAAGATGGGTAGTGTTGCCACTTAAAGAAGTAAAAGCCATTGAAAGCAGATTGGAGGTTGTTGACTATTTAGTTAAAGAACCTACCTTTTTAGATGGTTTGCATCAGCAACTTACCAATATGGGAGATTTGGAAAGACTGATTTCTAAAGTGGCAGCTTTGAGGATTTCGCCAAGAGAAACAGTACAATTGAAATATGCACTTAAGACTTTACAACCCATAAAAGTACTTTGCGAGAATGCCAATCTCAAAGCATTACAAAATATTGGAGCACAAATAAATCTTTGTGAAGCCATTACCAAAAGGCTTGAAAAAGAACTCAATGACGATGCTCCAGTGGTCATCAGTAAAGGAGGGGTAATTGCAGCCGGAGTAAACAATGAATTAGACGATTTGAGGGCAATTTCATTTTCTGGAAAAGACTATTTGGTGCAAATGCAACATCAATTGCAAAGCGAAACAGGAATCTCTTCTTTGAAAATTGCTTTCAATAATGTTTTTGGATATTATATTGAAGTAAGAAATACGCACAAAGATAAAGTTCCAGAAAATTGGATCAGAAAACAAACTTTGGTGAATGCTGAAAGGTACATTACTGAAGAACTCAAAGAGTATGAAAGCAAAATACTTGGAGCAGAAGACAAAATTTCTGACATAGAAAACAAACTTTTTGAAGAATTGGT
Source organism: Flavobacteriales bacterium (assembly GCA_018401455.1). GTDB lineage: Bacteria > Bacteroidota > Bacteroidia > Flavobacteriales_D > Parvicellaceae > Parvicella. The sequence continues at coordinate 1,953 of JAGYKU010000017.1, read as the reverse complement.
GTATGCCTTAGCAGAATTTTTACAACCCATTCAATACAATGCTGCTTTGGTAGCAAGATTGGATTGTTTGATGTCGTTTGCAAAATTGGCAAAACAAAATAATTATGTAAAACCTTCCATCAACGATAGTAAAACCATTGATATAAAAAACGGAAGACATCCAGTAATTGAGCAAAATCTTCCTATTGGGGAAATGTACATTGCCAATGATGTTTTTTTGGATGAAGCGCAGCAACAAATGATGATGATTACTGGTCCCAATATGAGTGGTAAATCTGCTTTATTGAGACAAACTGCTTTGATTGTTTTGATGGCTCAAATGGGAAGTTTTGTTCCTGCTGATAAAGCAACTTTAGGATATGTGGACAAAGTATTCACTCGGGTTGGGGCCAATGATAATATATCGAGTGGTGAATCCACTTTCATGGTAGAGATGAACGAAACGGCAAGTATTCTCAACAATATTTCTGACAGAAGTTTAATTCTCCTTGACGAAATTGGAAGAGGAACCAGTACTTATGATGGCATTAGTATTGCTTGGTCTATTGCAGAATATATTCATCAGCATCCGAAATTCAAACCCAAAACACTTTTTGCAACACATTATCACGAATTGAATGATATGTCGAGTACTTTCAAAAGAATTAAGAACTTTAATGTGTCTGTAAAAGAAGTCAACAAGCGCATTATATTTTTGAGAAAATTAGTAGAAGGAGGAAGTGAGCATAGTTTTGGAATTCATGTGGCTAAAGTAGCAGGAATGCCCAAAGAAGTTGTGAATAGAGCAAACGCCATATTGGCTAAACTCGAAAAATCTCACGGAGCACAAGAAATGCAGACCAAATCTAAAGAATTGGCAAAGGAAGCGAATATGCAGTTGAGTTTTTTCCAATTGGACGACCCAGTTCTTTCGCAAATAAAAGACGAAATAAAAAGCATTGACATCAATACGCTAACACCCGTGGAAGCATTGATGAAGTTGAATGAGATTAAAAAGTTGGTAGGAGGGTAAAAAACGAAAAATTAACTAAACATTGAAACTTAATTACTTCATATTATTTTTAATTTTTGGCTTTAGTCTAAAATTTAATGCTACTTCACCCAAAGAAGATAGTTTGTTAAATATTTTATCGACTAACTCAAGTGTTGATTCTAAAATTGAAATTTATAACCAACTTTCCAATTATTTTTTAAGATCAGACACTATTAAGTCACTTAATTATGCTCTAATGGCATATGACCTTTCAGAAAAAAACAATCAAATTAAAGGGCAAATCTTATCTTCTGAAAGTCTTGCGCGATACTATACAGAACAAGGAAATTATAATGCAGCAAAAACCTATTTGATAAATATTTTAGATAAATACTCTGATTCTGAACATGACAAAGAAATAGCCGCTGTTTGTGTTAGTTTGGCAAATATTTATGACATTCTTTCTGAATTTGATTTGGCTTTAACCTATTACTTAAAAGCGGAAAAATCTTTTGAAAAAACAGATAACAAAAGAGGAATGGGGCTAGCTCAAATGGGTATTGCTAATGTTTATAGTACTACTAAATTTTATGAAGAAGCCATAAAATACTATAAAAGAAGTTATGAAAATCTTATAAAAATTGATGAAAAATATGCTTCTTGGTCTATCAACAATATGGCGATTGCAATGATGGAAATCAATCAAAATGATTCAGCCTTATTCTTTTTTGAAAAATCTCTTGAAATAAAATTAAGATTGGAAGATTATTATGGAGCATCCTATACTTATACTGATATGGGAACGTTATTTTACAAACTCAGTCAACATAAAAAAGCGCTTGAAAGTTATCAAAAAGCGCTCGATATAAAAGAAACTTTAGAGGGCATAAACCCAGAAACAATTGGAAGTACCTATAATAAAATAGGGAAGCAACTGATTCTATTGGGTAAATTTAATGAAGCAGTAGTAAATTTAGAAA